>JBAVVQ010000216.1:0-4938 GCA_049697375.1 Rhodomicrobium sp. | reverse complement strand
TCCGATAACAGTTGCGGAGTTCGAGATGCCGTTCCCGCATCAAGAGTTGCCCAAATGTTAGGCATCGATGCGGGACGGCTAGTTTGTAGGCATTGTAGCAAATTCGGCCCTCGTGTCAGTAGGCAATTGGTCACGCGAAAGCGCTTGGCTGTTTCAAAGGCAGCTTATAAGGTCGCGCCATCCCTTTTTCTCCGCAGTAGTCCGGAAGTATGCAAATCCAAGACCAAAAACAGGGCGTCCACGCCACGGTTATCGTGGCCGCAGGGAGCGGCGTCCGCGCCGGGCTGAAACAGGGCCGGCCAAAGCAATATTGCGATGCTGGCGGCAAGCCCATCGTGCGGCGCACGCTCGAAGCCTTCATCAATCATCCGCAGGTCCATCTTGTTGTGGCGGTCATCCGGGCCGCCGACGAGGACCTCTACGAGGAGGCCATCCGAGGGCTTCGGTCGGAAAAGCTTTTGAAGCCGGCGCTTGGCGGAGCGACGCGCCAGCTTTCCGTTGCGGCAGGCCTTGATGCACTTGCCTCCTTCTCGCCCGATGCCGTGCTGATCCACGACGCGGCCCGGCCGTTCATTTCAGCGAAGTGCATCAGCGATACGCTGGACGCCCTCAAAACCTTCGATGGAGCTATCGCGGCCGCGCCGGTAACGGACACGCTGAAACGCGGCGAGGGTGGACGGAGCGCAGGGACCGTCTCCCGCGGCGGGCTATGGCGCGCACAGACGCCGCAGACCTTTCACTACGCGAAAATCCGTGACGCCCATCGGGCTGCGGCCGGCCGCACGGATTTCACGGACGACGCATCGATCGCCGAATGGCGCGGGCTTGACGTGGCGCTTGTCGAAAACACGTCCGAGAATATGAAGATCACGACAGCGGAGGACTTGGCGATGGCGGACCTGATTGCAACGGGGGGAGCCCGCGCCCCATTCGCCGATGTGAGAGCCGGGACAGGGTTTGACGTGCACGCCTTCGAGGATGGCGATCACGTCACGCTTTGCGGCGTGCAAATTCCTCATGACAAGAAGCTCAAGGGCCATTCCGATGCCGATGCGGGGCTGCACGCACTTACGGACGCGCTTTATGGAACGATCGGCGCGGGCGATATCGGCGACCATTTTCCGCCCTCCGATCCGCAATGGCGGGGCGCTGATTCAACGATTTTTCTGCTTCATGCCGCAAAGCTTGTGCATGAGCGCGGCGGGCGAATTACGAATGTCGATATCACGCTGATTTGCGAGCGCCCCAAAATTGGCCCGCATCGCGAGGCGATGTGCGCCAGGATGGCGGAGTTGCTTCGCATCGAACGTGAGCGCGTGAGCGTGAAAGCGACGACGAGCGAGGTACTTGGCTTTACGGGCCGCGGCGAGGGCATCGCTGCGCTCGCCACCGCCACCGTGGTTTTCGGCGCAGGTTAGAGCGACAGGCGTTTCAGATGTTTAACGAAGACCTAGCCGAAAAAGTCTTGCAAAAGGCGCGCGGCCTCGGGCTCAAGATCGCCACTGCCGAGTCGTGCACGGGCGGGCTTGTGGCGGCCGCGCTGACATCGATCGCAGGCTCATCGGACGTATTCGAACGCGGTTTCGTGACCTATTCGAATGAGGCGAAGGCCGAAATGCTCGGCGTCGATCCTGCGCTTATCGAAAAATATGGCGCGGTCTCGAAAGAGGTGGCCCTTGCGATGGCCGAAGGAGCCTTGAAACATTCGCGCGCGTCGCTCTCGGTTGCGGTCACAGGCATAGCCGGACCCGACAGCGGCAGCGCCGAAAAGCCTGTGGGTCTCGTCCATTTCGCAGCGGCGAAACTGAGTGGCCGCGACGGCGACAGGGGTGAGTTCGCTACCATCCATTCCGAAGGGCGCTTCGGAGATATCGGCCGCGCCGAGGTCCGCACAAAATCTGTCGAGACGGCGTTGCGCCTTCTGCTCGCCGCCGCCGATCTCAGCCAGCGCCGTTGAACGGCGTCGGGGGATGTGAGCGGGCTCGCCGCCGCCGACCGTAAACCTCATCTGCGCGAGCCTCGAAGGCGTCCGCGAATTTGCGGAAGGCGCGGTCGAAGACGGAGCCCATCAGCATCTGGAGCGGTTTGGCGCGGAATTCATAATCGAGAAAGAACTTTACCCTGCTCTCGGTCTCGCTAAGCGGCGTGAACGTCCAGCGGTTATCCAAACGCCGGAAGGGGCCATCGAGATAGTCGACGATGATGACGCCCTCGGCGGGCCTCAAGCGCACCCGGCTGGTGAAGCTTTCGCTGAAAAGCTTATAGGCCACCGTCATATAGGCGGTGATCATCTCGCCGTCGGCCTGAGCCTCCCGCTTCATCACGCGCAAGCCTCCACAGAGCGGCACGAATTTCGGGTATTGCTCCACATCGGCGACAAGCCCAAACATATCGGCAGCGGAATGAGCAATGCGGCGGGTCGTTTCGAATGAGGGCATCAGCGGCTCAAAATTTGGATAAACGTCTCTGCTTCCCGTCGGCTTCCGAATCTCGTCACTTGAGCATGGGATGCAGGCATGGCGAGCGCGACACGGTATTTCGCCGCATAGACTTAAGTGAAGTCCACGGGGCGCACTAAGCTAACCCAAGGCCAGCCTTGCCGCCTTCATTTTCGCGAAGTCTTCGCCGGCATGGTAAGAGGAGCGGGTGAGCGGGCTCGCGGCCACCATCAGAAACCCTTTGGAATAGGCGATGCTCTTGTAGCTCTCGAATTCGGCGGGCTCCACAAAGCGATCAACGGCGGCATGCTTTCGCGTGGGCTGCAAATATTGGCCGATGGTAAGAAAATCCACATCCGCCGAGCGAAGGTCATCCATGAGCTGGAGCACTTCGTTCCGCTTTTCGCCGAGCCCGGCCATGATGCCCGACTTCGTGAACATCGTCCTATCGATCTCCTTCGCGCGCTGAAGCAGCCGCAGCGAGTGGAAATAACGCGCGCCGGGCCGGATCGTGAGATAAAGCGAGGGCACGGTTTCGAGATTGTGGTTGAACACGTCGGGCTTCGCCGCGATCACCTTTTCAAGCGCGCCGCCGCCCTTTTTCAGGAAATCGGGCGTCAGCACCTCGATGGTCGTCTGCGGCGCGGCAGCGCGGATGGCCTGGATTGTGGCCGCGAAATGCCCTGCTCCGCCGTCTTCCAGGTCGTCCCGGTCCACGGACGTGACCACCACATGCTCAAGGCCAAGCGTCGCAACCGCGCGGGCGACGTTCTCAGGCTCACCGGCGTCGAGCGCGCCGGGAAGCCCCGTCTTTACATTGCAGAAGGCGCAGGCGCGCGTGCAGGTGTCGCCCATGATCATCATGGTCGCGTGCTTTTTCTCCCAGCACTCGCCGATGTTCGGGCAGCCCGCTTCTTCGCAGACCGTATGCAAATGGTTCGTGCGGATGATCTCGGCCGTGTTCGCGTAGGCTCGTGAGCCGGGGGCCTTGACGCGAATCCAGGCGGGCTTGCGGCTCACCGGCGTGTCGGGCCGATGCGCTTTTTCAGGATGCCGCGGCGCGTTGCCCTCGCGCTTGTCGAAAAGAGTAACCACTAGCCCTGCCTCCTCGCTCTCGCGCAACATAGTGTCCTGCCGGCCCATCTGCCAATATCTCCTACGAGGCCAAGCAACTCAATCGGCTCTCGCAAGTTAGAGTTCCTCGTAGGCCTTGAGGAGCGGAAATCATGATCACCTTGGAAAAAGCGCATCGCGTCATCGCCGCCGGCGAGGCGAAGGCGAAAGAGATCGGGCAGCCCATGAACATCGCGGTCGTGGACGCGGGGACGAACCTCAAGGCCTTTATAAGGATGGATGGCGCGTGGCTTGGAAGCATCGATATTGCGATCAACAAGGCGTTCACAGCCAAGGCTTTCGACATTTCGACGAAGGACCTCGGCCAGAACAGCCAGCCGGGCGACCAGTTCTTCGGGATTAACGTGTCGAACCACAACCGCGTGATGATCTTCGCGGGCGGTATTCCGCTGATGGTTGGCGGGCAGATTGTCGGGGCCGTTGGCGTGAGCGGCGGCAGCGGCGAGCAGGACCAGGCGGTGGCGGAGGCCGCCGCGGCCGTTTGCCGTTGAGCGTAAACGCGGGGCCGCGCAGAGCGCTGCAAGTTGAGCGGCAATTCGGAGACCGACACTGTAGTTAGCAGGCTGCGGAAAAGCATGAAATCTTGGCTTCATCCTTCGACAAGCTCAGGATGAGGTCGCGTGTTTTCAACGGCTTAGCCCTCATGGTGAGCTTGTCGAACCATGGGCGACATGGTTTTTCTGCATCCTGCCAGCGCCTCAATTCAGGCAGCACTTCTTGTATTTTTTGCCGGAGCCGCAGGGGCAGGGATCGTTACGGCCGACCTTTCCGTCCGGGCGCCGGTCACCGGCCGCGCGCTCTTCCCGAATACCGTAGAATGCTTGAATCCAATCAGGCGTCCTATCCAGCGCCTCCTCGAAAATTTCCTTCGGATCCAGGCCGTCTTCGAGCAACTGAGCGTCGATTCCTCCGTCTTGAAAAAGAACGGCGAGCAGAGCGAAGAATGCTTGCGCTCCGTCTTTCCGCAGCTCCTCCCAAGGCTCTTCGCGTAAGCGCATGCCATCAAGAAATCCCCGAGCCCAGTCGCTCGTGATAAGGCGCCCCTCGCCATCCTTCCAGAAGAGCGGCTTATAGGGCTTGGAGCGTGACCTGAGGCTCTTGATGATGGCGCCGTATTGGGCAAGAACCATGCTCGTCAAGAGCCGGGCGTCCTCGCCATCAAGCGCCGCGTCCGCGGAGCTCAGGAGCAGCGGAAGCCACTCGGTCTGCGGAACAGCCTCGGGGCCGACAATGATCGCGGTCATGAGGCCATCGCCATAAGCCAGGCCGGCCATCTTCCCCTCGAAGTCCTCCTTCGATGAGGCGGATTCCTGGAGATCCTTCTCCAAGGCTTCGGGGTCATTCAGCAGAGCCGATAGGCTCATGG
>JBAVVQ010000215.1:0-6676 GCA_049697375.1 Rhodomicrobium sp. | reverse complement strand
GAAAACGAATGGGAATGAACCGGCCGAACACTTTGTCGGCCAGGAGCACGAGATATTCCCACACCGTCAGCGTATCGAGCTTGCTTTCGCCATGAAGGCGCGCCTTGAACTGGTAAGGAAGCTCCTTGAACTGGAGAGGCCGCTTCGAGGAGGCGAAAACGTCGACGAGGATTTTATTGCCGATCCCGGACAGGTTAGGGATCGATCCTTCAAAAACCTCCCGCTTCGCCATGAAAAATCCGCTGACCGGATCGCTGAGATTGGCCCCCAGAATAAGCTGCGCGAGCCTCGTCGCGATGTAGCTCATGGTCTGGCGCGCGCGTGAGAACCCCTCGGAAAGCTTGCGCTCCGTGTAGCGGCTGCCAATGACAACGTCTGTGCCGCCCTTTTTCAGAATGTCGAGCATGCGCGGCAAGAGCGTTTCATCGTGCTGCAGGTCGGCGTCGATAATTGCGACGTAGGGCGAGGACGAAGCCAGGACGGCTTCCGCGCAGGCCGATGTTAGCCCGCGACGGCCAAGCCGTTGCAGGCATCGAACACGCGAATCGGCCCTCGCAACTTCGCGCACGCGGGCGGCCGTTCCATCGGGCGAGTCGTCGTCGACGAAAATGACCTCCCACTGAATCCCCTGAAGGGCGGCGGCAAGCTTCTCCACCAGGGGTCCGACATTGTCCCGCTCGTTGAACGTCGGTGCGATAATTGTGAGTTCCGGGCCTCTGGTCCGGGCCTGCGCCCGTTCACCACGCCTGAGATCCATTGTAACTAGTTGCATTCGCTGCCCTGGTTTGAGGCCAATCCACAGCCAAAAAGGCCGCCCCGATAGCCGTTAGCTAAGTATACATCATAAGAATCATGCGGATGAAATCCTGCTTCCCGCGTCAGCGTCGCGATCCTGTGGGAATCTCCGAAAAGGGACGCAGCGGAGGCAGCGGCGCCGTTCCTTCGCAAGACAAGCAAAGCGGGCGCGCTTTTGAGTTTGGAGTCATCCGGGCGCGGAAGGTTCACATAGCGGATACGCTCATTGATCTGAGCCACGCCGTCTGGTCCGCCCCCGTAGAAGGCGAGTTCGCCGGTGATAGCGTAGCGGTCCGTCAAAACCATGCCCGCGCCATGATCTCGCCGGAGACGCTCAATATCGCCGCAAAGCTGAGACCATCCCTTCAGGCGCGATGTCGGATCCTTCTTCGCGTTTATGGGAAGAAGTCCCAGCCCTAGCTGGAAGAAGGCCGCCAAGGTGAACGCGATACCGATCCACGGGGCCAGCCGAAATGACGCGCTCAGCCAGCGGGGCGCGCCTTTCTCCGCAGACAACGCGCGAATGGCATGAACGGCGGCCAGAATCGCGGCCGGATAAACGAGGCCGGGCCAGTTGGGCTGAATCTTCTGGTTTGCCGCATGGACGAAGAAGAAGACAAGGATGGGCGTGGTCATCAAGCCCAACAGAAGCCAGCGCGCCTCGCCTCGCTGAAATCCGCGAACGAGCGCGTAACCGCTCCCAAACAGGCAGAAGAGAAAGATGAGCGGCGTTGCGAGCCCGGCCTGCGCGCCGAAAAATTCTGCGATGCTTCCGAACGCACTCGCGGGCTTGTCCTTGATGCTGTGCTCGGCTTGCTTGGCGAAGGAAGCCCAGTCGTGGGCATAATTCCAATGAACGACCGGCATAATGACGAGGAGGGCGACAACCGCCCCGATATAGGGTTCGGGCCGGAGAAACCAGCGCCGTCCCTCCGCCGAGGCGATCATCCACAGGAACAGACCGGGCAGCAGCAGCGCAGCCGTATACTTGCTCATGAAAGCGAGGCCCAGGCTTGCGCCGATCGCATACCACCATTCGCCCCGCTTCGTTTGGATGAGCTTCGCGAGCGTAAACAGGGCCGCCGTTGTGAAGAACGCGAGCGGCGTGTCCGGCGTGGCCACGAGCGCCCCCGCATTGCAGAGAAGCGTCGCATTCATCCAGAAGACGCAAAGCCAGGCCGCATCGCGGTCGCCGAAAAGGATCAGGCTCGTGCGGAAGAGAAGGTACGATCCCCCAATCGCGCTCAGCAATCCGACGAAGCGGACGCCGAACTCCGTCTGCCCAAAAATCGCCGTTCCCGCCCTGATCCAATACGCAATCATCGGCGGATGATCGTAATATCCGGTGGCGAGGCGCCTGGACCAGAGCCAGTAATAGGCTTCGTCCTCAGCGAGATTCGCCGTTCCGGCGAGCACGAATCGCAAAAGAATGAGAACGGCGATTCCGGCAAGGCCGGCGCGCAGAGCGGTCTCGCCTTCGGAAGCAGCCGAGCCAACCCTGCCAGCGCGAAATGCCGAACTGTCCCCGACCAAGGCCACTTGCGAATCCCTTTCGATGCCGGCCGGTGTCAGACAGACGCCGCTTCATGGCGAAAGCGCGGCTTTCTCTGACGAAGGACAGACTTTCGTTCATCGGATTGCCGTGTTAGGGCGGAATGCATCCGGAAGAGGGAACGACTCGATGACTGAATTGACGCCCCACAAAACCGAAGCCGGTCTGACCTGGCCGCATCCCTTGCCGGTCTGCTGGTGCCTGAGCGACGGCCGGCCCGGCATGGAAAACCAGGCTGTCGGCCTTGCCGAAGCTATGGGGCTCACCCCTGTCGTGAAACGGGTCATTCTCAAGACGCCCTGGCGAATCGCAAGCCCGCACATCACAGCGTTCAAGCGATTCGCTTTCAGCAAAAAGGGCGACGCGCTCGCCTCCCCCTGGCCAGACATCGTCATCGCCACCGGGCGGCCGAGCATCTTGCCCGCGCTGCACGTGAAGGGTCAAAGCGGGGGACGAACCTTCATAACGCAGCTTCAAGACCCGGTTTCACTGCGCTGGCGCTTCGACCGCATCGTTGTTCCGGCTCACGATGGCCTTTCCGGCGAAAACGTGATCGTGATGGACGGGGCGCTCCACCGCATAACGCCGCAAAAGCTCGCAGATGAAGCGCCGCGCTGGGCCGAAGTCTTCGCGTCGATACCGAAGCCCCGGATCGCGGTGCTGCTTGGCGGCGCGAACTCCCGCTATAGGTTTGGGGAGGCCGAAGCTCGGGAACTCGCAGGCGAACTCAGAGCGCTCGCCGGGCAGGGATACGGGCTCCTTATCACCGGATCGCGCCGCACGGGCGAAGACAACCTCGCCATTTTCCGCGAAGCGCTGGCCGGATGCGCCGCCTTCATTTCCGATGGCGGCGGCGACAATCCCTATTTCGGCATGCTGGCCCACGCGGACGCGTTCATTGTCACCTGCGACTCCGTGAACATGATCACCGAAGCCTGCAGCACGGGCAAACCCGTTCACGTCGCGCAGCTTCCCGCACAGGGGCGGCGCGTGAGCGAGCGGGACAAGTTCACGCGTTTCCAGCGCGGCCTCGAGGAGAGCGGACGCATCCGATTTTTCAAAGGGCAGATCGAAACCTGGACTTACGAGCCTTTGCGCGAAATGGAGCGCATCGCGCGCCTCATCCAGCGGGCTTATTTGTCGCGGGCGGGGTAAGCAAAGCGATTACCCGGTTACTAAATAGCCTTCTCATTCGCACGGCGCGCCGGTCACAGGAATGTGAATCTCAACGATGAGCGCGCACGGCTACTAAAACTCTTGTTCAATCGGATTTACCGAATTCCTGGTGTAATCAACTCGCCATGCCTTATTCCCAAATCTTAAGCACGGGCAGCTACGTCCCCGAGCGCGTGGTAACCAACGCCGAAGTTGACGCTCTGATCGGCGAAGCCACCAGCGATTGGCTTATCGCTAACGTCGGTATCCGCGAGCGGCGCTGGATGGCGCCCGATCAAACCACCTCTGACCTCGTCGTGGAGGCCGCTCGCCGGGCTCTGGCGCGAGTTGGACTCGAGCCTGCCGATCTCGACCTGATCATCGTTTCCACTGACACGCCCGATTACCTGTCCCCGGCTACCTCCGCCGTCGTGCAACATAAGCTCGGCGCCTCGCGGGCGGGTTTTTACGATGTGAACAGCGCATGCGCCGGCTGGATCCTAGCCGCCGACCAAGGCGCGCGCTATCTGCTCACAGAACCAGGCGCCAAGTACGTTCTGGTCGCAGGCGGCTACAGCATAAGCCGCTATCTCGATTTCAAGGACAAAAAAACGGCCAACATATTCGCCGATGGAGCGGGAGCCGCCATCCTCGGCCGCGGCGATGCGCCGGGTTGGCTGGGCACCAGCTTGCTATCGATGGGAAGCTTTCACGACACATTAGGTATTTACGCCAAGAACCCGGAAACTTTCGGCAGCCCCAGGCTAGAGTTCGTCCGCCCGTTTCCGCGCACCTTTAGCACTGAAAATTGGCCGAAACTTATGCGGGAGGTTCTCAATAAGGTTGGTCTCTCTTTCGATGCCGTGGACCACTACTACTTTACCCAGATTAATCTGCGCATCATCGAAGAGGTGATGGAAACGATAGGCCAGCCCTTAAGCAAAACGCACTGGGTTATGGACAAATGGGGATACACCGGATCTCCCTCCATGATCATTGCCCTCGACGACGCGATTGCACAAGGGCGCGGTCCACTGCCAGGAGAAACAATCCTGTTTTGCGGTTCTGGCGGCGGCATCACAATGGCTGCCTCGGTCTGGAAGTGGACGGTTTGATCGGTCTATCTTTGCCCTTCCTTTACAACCTGCGACATGTTTTGGGTGGCATAAGAGCCCGCGACTCAAATAGCGCAAGCTCAGCTTTTGCGACGCCGCCTCTCGTCATTTGCAATTTACGATTTTCCAACCTTTTAACGTAAAGCTGCAGTTTGACTCGAATGTGGGGGTCGAAGGGAGACTGACTATGAGAATTCTGCTGACTGCTGTTTCCGGCGCTCTGCTGGCGCTGGGTTGTGCTTCTTCTGCTGACGCCGCTGTCCGCGTCGGAACTTTGCGCTGCATTGGCGCGCCGAGGATCGGCGCTATCGTTGCGTCCGTCCAGCAGGCGCGCTGCGTCTTTGCGGGCGTTAACGGCCACCACGAGCGTTATGTCGCCCAATTCGGACGGATTGGCGCGGACATCGGCATTACGAACAGGTCGGAACTCGTCTGGAGCGTGTACGCGCCGACCTCGCTCAGACACCGCGCCCTCGTCGGCAACTATGTCGGCGCATCGGCTGACGCCGCGATCGGCGTTGGCGGCGGCGCAAACGTGCTTGTGGGCGGCAACAGCGCCACGATTTCGCTTCAGCCCGTCAGCGTGAAATCCCAAACCGGTCTCGCCGTTGGCGCCGGTCTGGGCCAGCTTCAGCTGCGGTAGGCTCACTCATCGCAGGTAAGTATCGAGGGCCTGGCGCTTGTCCAGGCCCTTTTTTTGCGCCAGCTTCAATGAGGCCGGACCTCGATTGGCAAGCAGGCGACACTGAGGCGTCGCGCCACGGTGTTCCTGCGCTCGACGATAGCCGGCTCGATCCCGCCGGTCAAAACATGGCGGCGTGGACGCGGTCTGGCGGATTGTGGCCGTCGAGGAAGGTGCGGATGTTGATGATCACCTTCTCGCCCATGTCGAGGCGGCCTTCCAGCGTCGCCGAGCCCAAATGCGGCAGAACCACAACCTTGTTGTTCTTCAGGAGCTTTGGATTGATGGCCGGTTCGTTCTCGAACACATCGAGGCCCGCGCCGCCGATCTCTCCCGCTTCGAGCATCCGCGCAAGCGCGTTCTCGTCGATGACTTCCCCGCGCGCAGTGTTCACAATGTAAGCCATCGGCTTCAAAAGCTTGAGCCGCCGGGACGACAGAAGATGGAAGGTCGCCGGCGTATGCGGGCAGTTCACCGATATGATGTCCATATGGGCGAGCATCTGGTCCAGGCTTTCCCAATAGGTTGCGCCCAACTCCTCCTCGACGGCGGAAGGCACGCGGCGCCGGTTGTGATAATTGATCGACAGCCCGAACGCCTTCGCCCGGCGCGCCACCGCGCGGCCAATGCGGCCCATGCCGATGATGCCGAGCTTCTTGCCCCAGATGCGGTGACCGAGCATCCAGGTCGGCGACCATCCATGCCACTCGCGGCCCTCTTGCAGATAGCTCGCCCCCTCGACCAGCCTGCGCGGCACGGCCAGGATCAGCGCCATCGTCATATCGGCCGTATCCTCCGTGAGGATGCCCGGCGTGTTCGTCACAATAATGCCACGGTTGCGCGCGGTTTCGAGGTCGATATTGTCGACGCCCGTCCCATAATTGGCGACAAGCTTCAATTGCGGCCCCGCCAGCGAAAGAAGTGTCTTGTCAATCCGGTCGGTTACGGTAGGAACGAGCACAGCCGCCGTCCGCATTGCCGCTGTAAGCTGATCCCGGCTCATTGAGGCGTCGGACGCGTTGAACGTCACATCGAATAATTCGCGCATCCGCGTTTCGACGAGTTCAGGCAGCTTGCGGGTTACGACAACTTTTACGTTTTGTGAGTTCATAGGGGGCTCGGGATGGCCGGCTCGGCCTTTTTCGATTTGTGCAACGCAACTTCTCTCCCGTTATCTAGCAGATACGGCACACGATGACAAAGACTCGGATCAAATGCGGCATCTTAATCTTATGTGCACTCACTTTTTTTGCCGGGGCGGCGCGCGCTGAGGACGGCGCGGGGCGCGGCGTCGGCACGGCGACAGGCCTGCCGCTGCCGAGATTTGTCAGCCTCAAATCCGACGAGGTGAACGCGCGGGTCGGCCCGGGCGGCGAT
>JBAVVQ010000214.1:0-1839 GCA_049697375.1 Rhodomicrobium sp. | reverse complement strand
GGGGAAATTGCACCCGCCCATGAGTCTTCTCGGGCCCGAACTGGTACGCGATGTGGTCTCCTTCGGCGTGGCGAGGCCGGCAAAGGACGGCGCCGCAACCGGCATGCCGGCCCCCTTAAATTAGCTGGTCGCGCTTTCTCCTCATGGCTTGGGCGCATTTAGGCATATTGGGCAATTCCGTCGCCAAACGACCAATTTTCCTTCTTCACTTCGACAAGGCTAATAAAGACATCCTCACGGCGAAGGCCGAGACGCTCGTGCAGCCCGTCCGCAACCGCTTTGTAAAAGGCCTTCTTCGCCTCAAGGGTTCGTCCTTCGTTGAGCGTCAGCTGGATAATGAGCGCATTCGCACTGCGTTCGATGCCGAGATAAGACGGATCGATGAGCAACGTACCCCGGCTGTGCTCGGAAATCACTTGGAAGCGATCATTCTTGGGTGCCTTGAGGGCCGTGATCATTGCGTCATAGACCACATCCGCGACAGCGCAGCCATAGCTTGTCGGCTTTCCGGCTGGTAGATCAATCCGTGCGAGAGGCATGAGGGGCTCCTTTTGCTAATGATTGATTTCCTATCAAGCAAGCATAGGGTTTAGAGACCTTCCCTTTAAGCGGCAGCTAGAACGCCTGCGCAGGGGCCGCCGCCATTTTTCGACCGGTTCTGTTCGCAACGCTAACGCCTGTTCAGCTTGACAAAAATTCACCGGCCTTGGCCAGCGCGGCCGGTCTTATGGCGCTACTTCAGTTCAGGGAGTAGGCGCGTAGCGTGCGAAGACGAAGTCGCGATCTGCGGCAGGCTGGTGGCAGGGGAAGCAGGTTTTGTGCAGCGCCTCGTCGCCAGGTTTGCCATTCTTGAAGTCGGCGAATCCCCAGCCGCCAGTCGCGGCGTACTTTTTTGAGTCCTTGACCATGAATTGAACATTCTCGGCGGACCCGGCAATGGAAGATTGGAGGCCGGCACCAGGAAAGCCGCTGGCTAAAACTTTGTTGTTGTCTTCCGCCGAGACTTCATTCCAATGCAGCGCGGCAATAATTGCGCCATCCGGGAACGGGAGCTTCCCTTCCCGAAAGGCGTTTATCGCAATATCATTGCCCAATTGAGCGCGCAACTGCTTGAGGTTGCCTCCTGCCAGATGAGCGACGGAGATCAACTGCCAGTCACGGTATCCGGCCGGAATTGTGATGCCATAGATCGGGGAGGCATTGCTCCCAGCCTGTGTCTGGCCCTCCTTAGCCCCCTGTGCCGAGGACTTCGTGACGTACAGCGTACCTACCGCGATAGCGGCGCAAACGCCCAAAGCACCAACACTCAACGCGGCGGCATGAACCATAGGCATCTCCTCGGCGGTCGTGCGACAAAAATCAGTGTGAGTCGGCGGCTCTTTCCCAAATCAGATTGGACTTGCTTCGTGCCGCGGCTCAGCGTTACGCCTTCAGGAAGGCCAGCAGGTCGGCATTGATCGTGGCCGCCTGCGTGGTGGGCATTCCGTGTGGGAAGTCCTTGTAGGTCTTCAGCGTCCCGTTCTTCAGCAGTTTTGCGGAAAGCGGTGCAGAATCGGCATAAGGCACGATCTGATCGTCGTCGCCATGCATCACCAGCACCGGCACGGTGATCTTCTTCAGGTCTTCCGTAAAGTCGGTCTGGGAGAAGGCAGCAATGCCGTCATAATGCGCCTTGGCGCCGCCCATCATTCCCTGGCGCCACCAGTTCGCGATCACGGCCTCCGAGGCTTTAACGCCCGGCCGGTTGTAGCCATAAAAGGGCCCTGCCGGAAGTTCGCGATAAAATTGCGAGCGATTGGCTGCGAGTTGCGCCTGCAATCCGTCAAATACTTCTTTGGG
>JBAVVQ010000213.1:0-1951 GCA_049697375.1 Rhodomicrobium sp. | reverse complement strand
CAGAGGTTCAAGCGCCCGGTTCGCCACACCGGCGCGAAAGCCATGCCTGTCAAAGCAAGGGGTGCGGCTCTCGACGCCTCCCATGGAACAAAAACTCCGGGATCACAACGCTGGTGAGAAATGCGGGTTAGCGGCGCCAAGCTAACGGCGACAGCGATCAAGCGGCCTTTGGATGAGCAGCGCTTTTTTCTTGCGGCGGCCACGGGAGCATTCTAACGAAAGAGTCAAGACAGGATTGGCGAACTGCGCCAGTCAAAGCTGCCGTTCAACCTCAAGTTAGAGTCGTCGCGCTTCATGACCACAGACCAGTTTGCTGTTTCGGATCAGGCGGCTAGTTTTGACAATAACGGGATCAAAGAACAAAAGGAAAAGGTGCGCCGCTTCCGCAAGCGTTTGCAAGCGCGCGAGGCGTTTATACTTCCCGAGATCTGGGACGTGGTGTCCGCCCGAGTCATGGCTGACGCTGGGTTCGACTTGATCGGAATGTCTCCAGATTCGATAGCCTGGACTCAAGGCTTGATGCCCAATGACCGGCTGCCGCTCGAGGCGCTCGTAGCAGCCGCAGAGAGCATCACGCGCAACTTCGCCGTGCCCGTCAACGCGGACCTGGAAGGCATCGCAGGGCGTTCGATTGAAGAAATCGGCGAAGCCGTTGCTGCCGTGGTCTCTGCGGGCTGTGTTGGAGTCGTCATTGGTGACGGCGGCCGAGGCGGATCACATGGCATCGCGTCGATGCACGAGATGGCGGCGGCGATCAGGACCGCCAAAGCGTCAGCGCTCGAAACAAGGGTTCCTGCCGTCATCACCGCAAGGACCGAGGCGTTTCTCCTTGAACCGCCGCCGCACTCGCCTTTCGAGACGGCCGTCGAACGCGCAGAGGCTTACTTCTCCGCGGGCGCCGACTGCATATCAGTACCTGGCGCTCAGCACATCCAGATTGTCGAGCGGCTCTCGGCGCAGATCGACGGCCCGTTATGCATTACGATCGGTCTTACACCGGCGCCGGATTTAAAGACCTTCTCCAGGGCAGGCGCTTCCTGCATCGCCCTTGGCTCGGCGCTCATGCGGTCATTGCTCGGGATGCTCCGGCTCAAGGCCGAGGAAATCCTGGCCTTCGGCCAATTCAATAATCTGGAAAAGGCCATCCCTCTCGATTCCTTGAACAGTTTGTTGCGTTAAGGGACGATGTTTTACCTATCCAAGATTGTCTGGGCATTTTTGCAACCGTCTACCCTCATCGCAATCCTGCTCGTGGCCGGCTTCCTTTTGGTTGCCCGAGGCAAACGCGCAGGGCTGCCGGTGCTCTTCTGCGGCGTCGCGCTGTACTTGATCGCGGGTTTTTCGCCGCTGGCCAACTGGTTGCTTGTCCCTCTTGAAACCCGCGCTCAGATCGGAATGTCGGAACCTGTCGACGGAGCAGCTGGCATTATCGTCCTTGGCGGCGCCACGGCAGGCGCCCAGAGTTTCGGTGAAAGGCGAGTGATCCTGAATGACGCCGCTGATCGCATGATCGAAGCAGTTCGCCTTGCGCAGCAATACCCGGATCTGCCGGTCATCTTCTCCGGAGGAAATGGCGACATTTTCCCAAGCAGTAAGCTGGAGCCAGAGGCCCAACTCGCCCAAAGGTTCTTCGAAGGCTTCAACATCACACCGCCCCGGCTGCGACTGGAGAACCGTTCACGCAATACGTTTGAGAACGCGGCTTTCACCGCCGAGCTCATGCAACCTCGCCTCGATCAGCGTTGGGTTCTCGTCACCTCCGCATTTCATATGCCCAGGGCAAGAGCGCTGTTTGAAGCACAAGGGTTTCACGTCATTCCGCGCCCGGGCGATTTTCGCACCGCCGGCCCCCAGGATCTCTGGCGGATTTTCGACAAACCCTCCGACGGATTGCGGCGGCTGGATATGGCCGCAAAGGAATGGGTGGGGCTTTTGGTGTCGTGGCTTCGCG
>JBAVVQ010000212.1:0-3364 GCA_049697375.1 Rhodomicrobium sp. | reverse complement strand
TTTGGGCTGGCGCTTTGGGTTTGTTCATATTCCAGAATCAGCCAAAGATAATCGGCGAAAAGGGTTGCGCGATGTTGTGAGGGAAAAAGCAGCGCACGAGGAGAAACCTGCAAGACATATGCGGTACGGCGGCCTAGTCTTCATGCTAATCTTGGCTGGCGCGACCGCCTTGTGTGAGCGCGACGAGGCTCGCGCCCAACAGACATCTCATGAGACCGAGGATGCAAATTCCCAAGGATCGAACGAGGTTCAGGATGCGAAAGAGGTCGGTAACGATCTAACCAGGCCCCAGAATAGCATCGATCTTCGTTTCCGGAACCGGGAGTCCTCCGGAGCGACGAGCGAGACCAACCGCTATTATTGGATTGCCCGCATAACCAGCCGCATTCAGATCGATCCTGATTGGAAACTTTCTCTGCTTGCTCAAACGGACCTTGAGGACAAGAGAACCTTCACAGAGGGAACACCGGGGTCGCAGGAGGACTTTGGTTTTGGTAATTCCATAGTTCAAGCTGTCCTCATCCGCTCGTTGAACGAACGAATGGCTTTTGGTTTCGGCGCCCGGTTGTTAGCGCCAACCGCCTCGGACGACCTCGGCGGCGGACAGTGGGAAATCATGCCTGGCTTTGGCGTCCGCTATACATTTACCGAACTCAGTTCCAATACCTTTTTCGTCCCGGCAATGCGATACGCCATAAGCTTCGCCGGAAGCCCAGCGGCCCGCAACATCAGCGAACCTCAAATCGCCCCGACCTTCAATATCGATCTGCCCGGGCCTTGGTATCTAACCCTCTATCCGAGCTATGACATCCGCATCAATTATGGAGATCCGGTTTCGGGACAAACGGGGCGGCTATTCCTTCCGGCAGATCTTGCGGTTGGCTATACGCTCAGCGACAAGATCGCGATGTCGCTGGAAGTCAGCGTACCGATCATCAAAGATTATCCCGTCTACGACTTCAAAGCCGAGTTCCGCGTCGTGATCAAAGAACCGGGCGCCCTGTTCCGCAATCGACAATAGCCTTCGCGGAAAAGGTAATATCTGCGCCTCAGCTGCACCGGCAAACAACCTTCCAGCTTGCCCGGCGCATATTCAGCCGTAGCTCCAGATCTGTCGCGGGGCAGACTTACTTGGCGGAACACGCAAATTGGGACGGCAGCCAAGGGAGATCCAGGCAAGTATTATCCCACCCGCGCGCGTTAGTCCGGTGCCTCCAGCCCGTGCCGTACCCATATCCCACAGGAGCTCCCGCGCCATACCCATAACCCACAGGAGCTGGAGTATAAATCGGCCTGTAAGCAGAATGCCGATGATACGAGTGGGTTCGCGATTGAGCTGTTGCGTCAGACAATGGCGTCACAAGCATCGCAAGAGCTGCTGCAAGAGCAGCTAATTTAGTGCTAGCGTTCATAATTTTACTCATCACATAACTGTACTCATCGCATTATCGCTATAATAACCAAAAAGATCAATTCATAGATATTTGATAATAATAGCAAAGCTAAGGTATAATCTCAATTGAGACAGAGTTTACAATAGCAACTCTTTTCTTTAGTTGGCCGCTTCATATTGATTAAAGTTTGTCCCCACTTGTTCTGCCGGTTTTAGGGGAGATGGTGTTGCCTAAGCGGGCGGCAGCGCCTCGATCAGACGCCGGCTCAATGAGCAGCCGCGGCTCCGGCCTGTCCGCGTCGCGCGAAAAGCAGGACGATGGCGGCAATGACAAGAACCACGCCAATAACCGCGAAGGTGTCGCTGAAAGCCAAGACAAAGGACTCGCGCTTCACCAGCTTACCGATCGCGACAATCGCCTGATGCTGAGCGGTCGCCTGATCGGGTGCGCCATGAGCCATGAAGTAGTTGGTGAGCGCCTCGATCCTTTGCCGCACCTCGTCCCGGGATAGCGTAACCGACTGGCCGATGATGTTGGAGTGAAACTGCTCACGCTTGGTGATGATGGTGGCGAGCGCCGCCGTACCGACGGCTCCTCCGAGGTTGCGCAGCATGTTGAACAAGCCGGAGGCATCGCCCGCATCTTTCGGCAGGATGCCGAACATCGCCACCGCCGTCAGCGGCGTGATGATGAGCGCCTGGCCGATCGCACGCACGATGTTGGGCAGCCAGAGCTGATCGCCGGAATAGTCGATCGACATGGTCGTATTCATGAAACAGCTTGCAGCGAAGATGAGGATGCCGAGCGATCCGATATAACGGATGTCGAAGCGCTTCATGAGCCAGGGCACGAACGGGATCAGAACGAGTTGCGGCAGCCCTGTCCAGGCGAGCACAAGGCCGATCTGCTCGGCGTTATAGCCTTGCACCTGGCCAAGATATTGCGGCAGCACGTAGATGGAGCCGAAGAGCGCGAAGCCGACCAGCACATTCGCAACCGTGCCGACGCCAAAATTGCGATTGAGCAGCAGCCTCAGATTGACGAGCGGATTCTTCGCCGTGAGTTCAATGACGAGAAAAGCAGTCAGAAAGACGGCCGCGATAATGCCAAGACGCACGATAAACGGGGAGCCGAACCAGTCATCCTTGTTGCCTTCTTCGAGCAGGGTCTGAAGCGCGGACAGGCCAATCGCCATGGTCACGATTCCGGCCCAGTCGCCTTCCCTGAAGAGGCCGAGGCGCATGGACTCGCGCTCAAGCGTCAGATACAGCGCCACGATCATGACGATGCTCGGTAGGATGTTAACGAAAAAGATGGTCTGCCAACCGTAATTCTCAGTGAGATAGCAGCCGATTGTCGGACCGATGGCGGGCGCGAAGGTGACGGCAATTGCAAACATGGCGAGGCCGATGGGCTGTTGGGCCTTGGGCAGCTTGGTTGCAACCATGGTAAAGGCCATGGGGATCAGCACGCCGCCAGCGAACCCCTGCAAGCCGCGCATCGCGATCATGGAGGGAAGATCGCGCGCAAAGGCGCAGGCCATCGAGAACAGCGCGAAAAAGAACGTGCTTCCGATGATGTAATTCCTGAAGGAGAACACCCGGCTCAGATAGGCTGTGAGCGGGATCACCACGATTTCGCCGATTAGATAGGAGGTCGAAATCCAGGTTCCATTATCGACGCCGGTGCCAATGCCTCCCTCGATGTAAAGCAGCGAGGCATTGGTGATCTGGATGTTCAAAATCGCCATGAAGGCGCCGATCATCCCGGCGACAACCGCGATCCATGTCGTCAGGCTCGCCTTATCGCCAGCCTCAGCGGGGATCCGTGAGGGATCGGCCGCTGCTGCTTCAAGACCGTCCGCCATTGGTGTGGCTCCAGCGAAGATTCCGGCTGATTACTGGGCCGCCGCGACGCGCACTGCGTGAGTTTGCGGCGTGGTATCGATCGACGGATAAACCGACATTCCC
>JBAVVQ010000211.1:0-4971 GCA_049697375.1 Rhodomicrobium sp. | reverse complement strand
CCAGCTCAGCCATACGACTGGGCTACCGCGCTCCCATCTTCCTGAATCCGGGCATTCAGAGCACATCAACAAAGGGCGAGTACGATATTCTCTTTACGGTCTGCGGCTACCCGCAGGATTTAATCATGTTCAACGCTGTCAAGAATTTGAGAGACAGCTGCAAAACATCAGTCTGTTTATTGGACGAGTTCTGGATAAGCGAGATCGCCCACAATCGCTACTATCTACGCCTTCTGGAGCAATTTGATGTCGTGATGCTGTACTACAGCCAGACGGTGAAACCGCTAAGCGAGAAGATTGCGAGCAGTTGTTTCTTTTTGCCGCCTGGGGTTGACGCCATTTCGTTCTGTCCCTATCCCGATCCACCCCAACGATCCATAGACGTTTACAGCATAGGACGTAGATCGCAGAGAACGCATCAAAGGCTTCTCGAGATGGGCCGGCGCCCCGGTTTCCTCTACCTTCACGATACCATGGCTGGAAGCAAGGCCATCAACTCAAAAGAGCACAGGACGCTGTTCGCGAAACTCGCCAAACGCAGTCGATACTTCATCGTGAATCCCGGGAAGGTTGATGAGCCGAGCCTAACGGGGCGGCAGATGGAGATTGGCAACAGATACTTCGAAGGGGCTGCCTCCGGCGCCATCATGGTGGGAGAAGTGCCGAAGAATGAGGTCTTCGAGACACTCTTCGACTCGACTGAGGCTGTGACCCGGTTGCCTTACGATTCGCAGGATATCGATGTGCTTATCAAGGAACTCGATGCAGATCCGGAACGTCAGGACCGAATCCGGCGAACGGGCGTGGTCCAAGCCTTAACGAGACACGACTGGGTGTATCGGTGGGAAGCGGTCCTTAAAGCGGTCGGCCTTGAAATGCGCCAGGAGGGTCTGGAAAGGAAAGTTCGTCTTAAAAAGCTTGCGGAGACTGTGTCGCAGAGCCACGAGCGCAGTTTGGCGGCGGTGTGAAGAGACGAGGACGGCGCATCGTATTGGTGAAGCCAACCTCTTCTCGGTCGAAGGAGGATGCGCCATGACGGCGTGGCGCATGGCTCGTGCGCGGGCGTCACGTGTTGTGATCGAGACGCCAGCTTTCGACGACTTGGCGAGTGAAGCGCAGGATTAAGCGCTCAATTTCCCGTTTGTCAGACCTAATTAACGGGAATGGAAATGTTGAGCCCTGTGGTGAAATTGAGTGCGCCGTCAGATGCGATGTGCGTGCCGGCCTGATTGCCGGCAATCCCTCCCCATAGCACCCCGTCAGCCTGGTCATTGTTGTTGTAGACCATGCGTGGGACGTAACTTAGATACTCCCCCTGGGCGAAGGCGCCTACCATGCCCCACGGGAGCTGCCGCTTGAGATCGAACCGGACTGTCCCTATGAAAGAGCCGCGATCCAGGCTCGAATTGACGGCGCTAGCCTCCTGGAAATATCCAACCGGGAATAAAAAGCTGTAGCCATTATAGCTCCCTCGGTACTCCGTATTCGCGTAATAGAGGCCGGCCTTGGCGTCGAGGCTTATCATCCAGCCCTCGCCAAGAGCGCTATTCTCTTCGACGCCAACAAAAGCGCCCGTATAGAGGGTGTCCAGATTTTCCTTGTACGTCACCGGCAAGCTCACCATGGGATCGACGGACGTAAGGTTCGCGGTTTCGCTTATTCCGCGCACCGCGAGCCCCAGCTTGATGGGAAATCCTTCCTGGGACAGGACACCGTCCATTAAGCCGCCTGGCGTCCCCGAACCGAGACGGCCGTCGACGGACAGACCATAATAACTGACGTCCCGGCGGGTTGTGACGTTGAGATTGCCGAATGGCCCCGTGTTATCCGGCATTGACGAACTCAAATCGGCGATATTCACGATCGCGCAATCAGTGCTTAAACTATACGTGCAACGCGAATGCGTCGTACCTCCATAACCGGCAAAGAAACCCGACATCCCGAAGCTCACCAACTGCCCGCCGGGCAAGGCCCCGTTAGCGAAGTTGGCCAGCCCCGCATCTGTCCGCCACCCGTTGAGGCTGCCTTCGCCATTGGTCTCTTGGCCGAGCGACTGGTTGAACCATGGACCGCCCACGCTTGTCACCATTTTCAGATCGGGAAGCCCAAACCAGGAATATCCACCCGATACAGTGAGCTGTGAATTCACAGGCCTGCTGCTATCCGCAAGCCTGGCAAGCAAACTATCCAGGCTCTCCCCGCTCAGCAAATTCTGCCCGTCGGGAATGACGCGCAAGCCCGCCAAGACCCGAAAATCGCTGTAGTGGGCCTCCTGCGCATCCATCTCGTAGTTCTGATAGTGCAGCGCGGTGTAAAGCTGAACATGAGCGTTGTAGTCCCAGCCCACACGCGCATCGGCAAAGGACACGTGGTAATGGACGCCGCTGCCGATATCATCCACGATCTGCCAGCCGCCTGCCGCATTGATGGTCACTCCGGTCACAGGCTGGTAAGTCGCCTTCACACTGTAGGAACGGACATCTGAAAGGACGGCGGGAAAGGTCGACGGCTCTCCGATATAGCGCTCCACCGAAGCCGAGAATAGAAAAGAGGTCGAAGGCTTCCAGCTCAGACTGCCATCGAAAAAGTTGGACTGAAAAGAAGAGACACGAGAGTCGTCTGTCTCGCGCCAGTTCAAGCGCCAGCCCATGTCGGCGTTAAGCGTCGGCGAAAGGACCATGCGGAGGCCGCCTTTCGCGTGGTAATCGTCTGCGCTTCGGTCGAGTATGGCGGGTTCGGGCTGATCGGTGTAGTCGACGCGCGCGACGCTCACCTCGGCATAAGGGTTGACGCAGCAGTTTTTCGTGAGGAGCCCAACCCAAGTCACTTCGCTGCGGTTGTAATCATAGGTCGCCCCTGGCGAGATTGGCGAATTCGCGTCGCGGTTCAAATATTGTATATCGAAGAAGCGCACCCGCGTTGTGCTTGCGAAGAGATCATCCCGATAGGTGAGTTCCGCATTCGCGCCAGAGGTCTGATTTTTATTGGCGCTTTGCCCGTCGTAATCAATAAACGCGGTGGATGAAACGGTCATATTCTGCTGGACGAGGTAGGAGCCATTGGCTTTCGCGCTGCCGGCATAACGCGGGAGCTCATCGGATACGGCGCCGTTCAAATAGTCGAGCATGCTGCCGCTGGCGCTGAAAGACGTGGCCATGCCTTGGTTCGCGAAACTTAAATTGAATCCGGCGCCCGTGCGAAGAAAGCCCGAGCCCTTGGCGTCAGCCAGGCTCAGATTGGGATTGGAATCGTAGCCCAATTCGGAAAAAGCCAAGGGTAGCAAGGTCCAGCCGGAAGCGAGTGCTACTCCGATTGGCGCCGGCGCCGTTTGCGGCGCCGCGGCCACCACCTCTGTCTTCCAAGGGTTCGCTGTATTGGAGGGCGGCACACTTTGCGCAGCAGCGGGCTGTAAGGCAATGCCCCCTGTCAAAAGCGCGATGAGGTGGAGGAAAGAACGCATCACATGCTTCTCCCGGCGCCCAAATCTGCCGGTTCCACTCGAGCACACTGTTCGAATGTGATCGAGTGGAAACTGTTAACTTTGGAACTGCATCTCTGCGGAGGGGACCAGCCTGGCGGCTATCCCCCCTAATGCGCGCGAGGAGTGGACGGGGCGCCGACGCCAAACGCTGTTGTCGTGGCATTTGACCCGAAAGGGCTGGCTCTTGAGAATGCGAAGCCAACGTCCACGGCGACAGGATAGCTCTGTCCATTCACAGTTTGCGTCGCTGTGAGCGTGGAAACTCCTACAGAGATGCTGTTCGGTCCCTTCACAAAGGACTGATCCTGGTTTGTGCTCTTGATAGTTATGCCGCTACCAGTTCCGGCGCCAACGCCAGACGTCGTTGTAGAGGAACTGAAGCCTTGTGGTGAATTATGAGCCGACGCACTAGCATTCACCGTCCCGGTATAGTTGAGACCCGGACGATTAACCTGAGTGGTTATGCTCGATGAGCTGTTTGCCGCTCCGAAGCCCGGCGCGTACGAGCTTCCTCCGCCATATTGTGCATAAGCTGGCGTCGCGGCAAGAGTTAAAAGCGCGAGCAGCATGAATTCAGGGAGGTTACGCATTTTGCCTTCGCTCGTTAAAACTAATCAACCTAAGTACATTGCTTTAAGCAGTCATGTGGCTGACGGATAGGTAAGTAAGACCCTCTATCCGTCAGCCAAGCCTTTAGGCGATGATTAGTAGCCGACGTGACTGCCTGCGCCAGCCTCGCCGCCCACAATTACGGACCCCAACTTAGCCGAACCACTGTTCTCCGATGAAGCCTTCGTAGATGTCTTCACTCCAAAGTGGTTCGAACTGCTGGTGGTGTAGACTGATTGGTTGCTAGAGACATGGACGCCTTTGCCTTCTGCCCAAGCAAAGCCGTCAGCATGTCCTCCGGAACTCGCTTTGAGGCCATGAGCGAAAGCGGCGCCTGAAAGAGCGAGACATGCGGCAAAAGCCGTCAAAGTAACAACGTGTTTCATCACATAATACCCCTAGTTTAGCCCACCAATTTGGGCTTTTTCACTTAATACCGACCCCCGCTAGAACGTATTGTTAGTGTCGGTGGGAGGTTTCTTGCAAAAGAATGAACGGGTCTCAAGCCTGGGGTGGAACTATCAACGCGAAGGCAGGATATTTGTGACCCAAACAACACAAAAATAGGTGGTTTATACTTATGGTTGTGTTTAAGACGGTTGAAAAGCTACCTGGAATTGTGTCGCGTATCATGGAGGAAGGAAGGAATATTTGAAATCGGGCCTATGGCCTCAGCCGCTGACGGGATGCTGAAAAAGGCCGAAGTCCAGGCTTCACCCTTCGACAGGCTCACGATGAGGCGGAGCGATTTTAAGGGCTTGGCCTCATGGCGAGCCGGTCGCGGTTCGGCGGCCTCACCGTGAGGCCATGGGCCGTCCAAGCGTCCCGGAACCCCCAAAATTAATGGACCCTGAGCCTAGCATGACTTGCATTTCGATCGG
>JBAVVQ010000210.1:0-1516 GCA_049697375.1 Rhodomicrobium sp. | reverse complement strand
GCCGGAAGGCGGGGCAGATCGTGGGTCATGTGCTTGAGAATGCACGATTCTCAAGCAAAGCCTCCTCGGCTAACTGCCGGATTTAGGTTAAAGGGCGTGATTGATGCGCCTCATCAATCAATCTTTTCCCCCCTCGCCTCCGCCCAAAACGCCGACGGCCTTTCTAATATCGTTGAGAATAGTTGCACCTTTGTGACAGCCTCCAGCTAGCGTAGGCGCAGTAGCCCCTCTACCTTTGCTTCAAATTATCCCCGCGCCCGCGATTGTCGAAGATCGTGATGCGGAAGCCGCTGCGGCGATTGCAACCCTTACACCGCAGCCGGAATTGCAGATCGTAGACGAGCGTATCCGACGGCATCCGATGCTCGCCTTAGCCAAAAACGCAAAGGGAACGCGATGTATGCTTCAATTCGTCAAAGCAAAGCAAAGGCTGGCATGTTTGGTACAGATTCCTAGCGCGGGAAAGCGACGCAGATGGAGCCGAACTGGAGCGAAGAAAGCAGGTCATCGCCGTTGAACTGGCCAATCGGCTATAACGAATTTCAGGTGGCGGCATCGCCATTTTGTTTGTCTTGCCAGAACTCGAAGAGGGTGATGATCACAACGAGGCCGCCTAACCCAAAATGCCAAAGTCTAAGATTGCCGGAATACCCCAAGATCAAAGGCGCCACTAGAATCCAGGCGCCGCAAATCAGGTTGATAATTTCCTCCCAGCGAGACAGGGCCACGATCTCGAGTTGCGCGACAAAGATTATAATGAAGCCTGCAATGAGCGCGCTCGCTGCCGGCGCACCGCTGTAACCGCTCTCCGCGAGAGACGGTGAGAAGCAAATGAGCAAGCCCAGCGCCAGAAGGAGCCAATCTTCCCATGGCCGATGAACGGCGAGTTTCCTGAAAGTGCCCATCCCCCGAATCTCCTGTTGCTTCCTGATGCTTCGCTTCGACGTGTTGCTACTGCGGGTGAATATGGTGCCGCGAATCACGAGGTCGTCATATGTCGCCGCCAAGCTTCGCTCGACCATTGGGTCAACACTTCCAGTTTCCGGCATCCTTCAAACAGCCCGCTTTTGATCCGAAAGCCCGCAAAAACCGGCCCGAAGCCTGCCTGGGGCCATGTGTGGATGGCTCCCGGCTGTCAAGGGGTTCTCGCATGTTGCAGCTTTGGTCGGGGCAGCCATGTGTTCGGCCTTTGTCTCTATCTTCCGGAGCGAGATCCGAAAGCGGCTGTGGTAACGCCAGCTGTAGAAACGGCAGCAATTGGCCCGAGGCTGAAATCGGTGGGATTGCGTATCCGCGAGCCAGAAACCTGGAGCGTGGCGAGAATTTCCACTTCAGCAAAACCCTCAGCAGGAGACGTACTCCTCGCCGACGGGATGGTCCGCAAACGGCCTTCCTGAGACGAAACCGACCGATCGCTGCGAACGCTTCGCTCAAGAACTAGTTAATTGAATGTGAGATCTCAGCTCTGGGTCGATTCCGGAAATGCGGTTCGGAAGAAATCGCGGCAGCTTGACCT
>JBAVVQ010000209.1:0-5027 GCA_049697375.1 Rhodomicrobium sp. | reverse complement strand
CGGGCTCCCAGGATGAGGTTGTTTGCACAGCCGGGGCCGCGGTAATCAATAAGTAGGCCGAAACCCGCAAACGCCGTGTGCGCGCCTTAGAGTCCCTGAATGGGATCGTCCCGGCCTGAAAGCCGCCGCGCGGCGAGGTGCGCAAAGCGCAGCGTGAGAGCATTGCGCCGGCTTGTTAGAAGAGGGACCGTTTCAGGTTCCCTCTCCAGAACAGCCCCATATTCATCGGCGATCAGAAGACCCGCATCGGCAGGGAGAATGTGGGTTGGAAAAGCGGGACCGACGGCAAAGAAAAAGCGGTCGCACCATTCAAGATAATCCTGCCATTTGTGGTCCGAGCGGAAATCGGGGACGCCCGACTTCACCTCGACAATCCAGATTTCCCCTTTTGCCCCGAGCGAGAGAATGTCGGCCCGCCGTCCGCTCTTGAGCGGAAATTCCGTCAACGCTCCATGCCCCAGAGCCTCCAGGAGCCGCACGGCGCCCCGCAGAGGCTTGGGCATCGGCCGGCCCCCGCTTTCAACGGCTTGTAACGCGGATGTGCCCGGGCTGTCGTCAAAAGTTACCAAGATGGACCTTGTTCCCGATTAGGTTGTTGCTCAGTTTCCTATGGCACGGGATTGAAATTCCCAAGATTTACAAAAGGGCAAAACACTCATGCCGCTCGACGACCGTCCCGCCAGCAGCGCCGAGCAAGATCGGCAGCTTAAGCTCTCTTCCCGCCTTTTCGCAACGCGACGCTTGTCGCTCGATATTGCCGAGCCGCTTTCGGCGGAAGATCAGGTCGTCCAAGCAAACGAGGATGCAAGCCCAACCAAGTGGCATCTGGCCCACACAACATGGTTTTTCGAAGAAATGGCGCTGAAGCGCTTTCTGCGCGGCTACTCGATTTTTAATGAGAGCTTTTCCTATTGTTTCAACTCCTATTACGAAAGCCTTGGCGCGAGGCATCCGAGACCGAAGCGAGGGCTCCTGACGCGGCCCCCGGTTGAAGAGGTGCGCGCCTATCGCGCTCATGTTGACGAAAATCTGCGGCGGCTCATGGCGCAACCTATGCCGGAAGAAGCCCTTTCGCTGATCGAGACGGGGATCCACCACGAGCAGCAGCATCAGGAATTGATGCTGACGGATATCCTTGCGCTCTTCGCTGAAAACCCATTGCGTCCGGCTTATCGCGGCCCGCAGCCAGAGATAAACGGCGGCGCCGCGCCGCCCGGCACTTGGCGCTCCATCCCTGGCGGCATTTACGACCTCGGCCATAGCGGCGGCGGCTTCGCCTACGACAATGAAGGCCCGCCGCATCAGCTTTTGCTCCGCGATTTCCGCATTTGCAGCCGTGAGATCACGAATGGCGAATGGATCGCCTTTATGGAGGCGGACGGCTACCGGACGCCATCGCTGTGGCTGTCGGATGGCTGGGCTTTCGCGCGGCGCGAAGGCTTGGAAGCGCCCGGCTATTGGGAGCTTCGCGGCGGCGCCTGGCATCAGGTGACCCTGCATGGCTTGCGCAAAGTCGAAGAAGGCCGCCCGGTCGCGCATGTCAGCTACTACGAAGCCGACGCCTTCGCCCGCTGGGCTGGTCATCGGCTTCCCACCGAGTTCGAGTGGGAAATCGCCTCCCGAGGGCAGCCTGGAGCCACGCCGCTTGACCTCTCCAATCTTCTCCCCACGCCAGCATCGTCAGAAGGTGTGTCTTCGCTCTTCGGCGGCGTCTGGGAATGGACACAAAGCGCTTATCTTCCCTATCCCGGCTATAGGCCCGCCACTGGCGCGCTCGGCGAATACAACGGCAAATTCATGTGCAACCAGATGGTCTTGCGCGGCGGCTCGCTTGCGACCCCCGATCATCACATCCGCCCCACCTACCGCAACTTCTTCTATCCTCATCAGCGCTGGCAGTTCATGGGCCTGCGGCTTGCGGGAGACGTATGATGGGAGAAATCATCCAGTTTCCCGAGATCCGGGTTAACGCGGGAAATGAGTTCCGCGACGCCGTGCTTCTGGGTTTGTCGCAGCAGCAGAAGAGCCTGCCGAGCCGCTTCTTTTACGATCAGCGAGGCTCCGAACTGTTCGAGCGCATCACAGAGCTCCCCGAATATTATCCGACGCGCACCGAAATCGGCCTTTTGAAATCCTACGGTTCGGAGATCGGCAAGATCATTCCACCGGGAGCGATTGTTGTCGAGTTCGGATCAGGTTCGAGCCGAAAGACCGAGCTTCTGCTCGACGCGCTGCAACGCCCATCCGCCTATGTCCCGATCGAGATCTCGGCGGCCGCTCTTTATCCGGCGGCGCGGCGCGTGGGACGGGCGTTTCCCGGCCTTGGCGTGCACCCCATTCTCGGCGGATTTGACGATCTCGACGGGATGAAGCTTCCGCTTGACGGTTATTTTTGCCTGGGCTTTTTTCCTGGATCCACCATCGGTAATTTCACGCGTACGGAGGCCGTTCTGTTTCTCCGCTCCGCGCGCCGCCTCCTCGGCAATGGGGCCGCGATCCTGGTCGGCGCCGACCTTCAGAAGCCCCTCGACATTTTGCTTCCCGCCTATAACGACGCCGAGGGGGTTACGGCGGAGTTCAATCTCAATATGCTGGCGCGGATCAACCGGGAGCTATCCGGCGCTTTCGACATAGGCGCATTCCAGCATTCGGCGATCTATAATGAACGCAAGGAGCGGATCGAGATGCACCTGCGGTCCGCCTGCGATCAGCGCGCTTCCGTGGCCGGCCGCTCTTTCTCGTTCCGGGCCGATGAGACGATCCACACCGAGAACTCCCACAAATATTCTCTCGCCGGTTTTCGCTGGATCGCGGCGCGCGGTGGATGGCGGACGTTAAAAAGCTGGACGGATGAGAACCGCCTTTTTTCTTTGCATCTTCTCGCGTAAGAGACTCGACAGCCCGCTGCTGGGCGTTACACGGCAAGGAAGATGCTCGATGGCGATCGGCAATGATGTGCTGGAAGGACCGGATTCCGGAACCCGCAGCGCCGCCTCGCTCGTCTCCGTCGGTGTCCTGAGCTTCGGCGCATTGCAGACAATATCGCGGACGCTCAAGGCTCACCGGGAGAGCGGGCTCATCGATTGCGCTGGCGAGTTCTTCGTCCACTTCAATGCGATAACCCCGGAGGATAAGAGGGTCGCGGAAGAGGCAGGCGTCAGCTATTCGGGCACGGCCGAAAACTGCGGCATCTATGGCGGTTTTCGCGCCATCGCGGAGAGAGCACGGAACCCGTATGTCCTGATTTTAGAGAACGACGTCGTGCCGCTGCCCGGCGCCCCGGTGCGCGAATGTCTCGAAGCTTGCGTTTCGGACATGATCGAGCACGGCGTGAAGTGCTTCGGCCTGCGTTCGCGGCGTGAGCCGGGAGAAGGGGCTCCCCACGCAAAATATATCAAGACGTTCGGCCTGGTTCAGCCGATTGCGCCCGGTCTTGCCCCGAAGCAAGCAGCCCCTTTCTCCCAACTCAGAATGTTCCTGGAGCACGGAAGCATTGACAAGTTCAGGGCGGCGTCGCTCTTTTGTGAGCGCGATCCTGAGACAGTACAAAAGGATGCCGTTCGCAAGCTTCCAAGCGGCAATTATATGACGGACTCGCGCTACCGGAATTGGAGCAATCAGGCCGTCCTTGTCGAGCGACGGTATTTCTTCGACGTGGTTTGCCGCCGCGTTGAGGAGCACCCCGATTCCAGGCTTGTGAATGGACATCAGGATATCGAGCGCGCCTTGAACCGGCGGTGGTGGCGCCATCGCCGTGACTCCATGGGACATGCGGCGGAGGGCGTCTTCACCCATCGCCGTCTCGACCGGTAACTTCCAGCGCGCCAGCGCGGGAGGGCGTCCGGATAAAATCGATCTTGAGAGAGGAGAATCCGGATGCCGGCCGCTTACAAGTCTGTGATCATTGTCGCTTTAATCGCTGTCGCCGTCGTTCTCGGGCTCGGACTTCTGAACATGGCCGCAGGAGGCAGCGCCAGCCGAAGTCAAATGCTCATGAGATGGCGCATAGCGCTCCAGTTCATTGCGATCATTATCATCATGGCCGCCATCTACTTCGCATCTGCGTAGCCAGTGTCAATTTTCCCACAGGAAATAGAAAACCTAATTCGAGCTGTCCTGGCGCTTTGACAAGACTTGCGAGTCTCCCCAATGCTTAGACCAAAGACGGGGGCGCTTGTGGACGGCAGGAATTTCATTTCCAGATGGTGGCATGTGTCCGCTATGGCGGTCATAGCCGCTTGCATGACCGCAGCCCCGGCTGTTAGTCGCGCCGACATCATAGAGCCGTTCGAAACCGCGGCGCATCCCTTCTGGACGGTGGATGAGGTTCGCGCCGGAGCATTCAAGCAGGCGATCGACGACGCTCATGGCGAGGGAACCGGCGCGATGAATCTCGAGGTTCTCGGCGGGCGCTTCGCGGGCGGCTACGAGAACAGCATCCTCAACTTCTTCCTGACGCCGCGCCCGCACATCGGAACGACCATCGCTTTCGGCAAGACCGACGAATTTTACTTCGGCGTGACCTGGGACGCCCGGCTCATAGGCGACACTTTTTTTGAGACCTCGTTCGGCGGAGCCGCTCACGATGGCCCCCTGCATGAGTTGGAGATAGCGTCTTACGGTTGCCAGGTGAATTTCAGAGAGTCGGCCTCGCTCGGGCTGGCGCTTTCGCCGGATTGGCGTTTGATGGGAACGCTTGATCACATGTCGAACGCCGGCCTTTGCGGCAACAATAGGGGCCTTACAAATGCGGGTGTCCGGCTAGGCATCAAGTTCTAACTGTGTTATGCGTTAGGGCCTTTCCCAACGAGGTCCAACTCACCGGGCAGCATGGTTGTTCTCACCAAAATTTACACAAAAACTGGCGATGACGGCACCACCGCTCTCGGGAGCGGCGAGCGTGTTCCGAAAACCAGCCTTCGTATTGCGGCCTATGGCGCTGCCGACGAAACAAATGCGGCCATTGGTTTGGCGCGACTGTTGTTACCTGCCGATCAGACCCTCGTGGCGGACATGCTGGCGCGGAT
>JBAVVQ010000208.1:0-2740 GCA_049697375.1 Rhodomicrobium sp. | reverse complement strand
GCGGCATAGACGCCCGCGACATCGGACGGCGACCAGATGTTGCTCACCCTTCCGTACAGCACCGTCTTCGAACCGCCGAAGACGAGACCGTAATCCAGCCCGCCAGTCGACAGTGGGTAGTACCTGCCGTTGAAGTAGAGTGAGCCGCTGCCACCAGAGCCACCGACGATCCACCCTGCCTTATAAATCGTGAGCATTACTTTGCCCTCGTCGGCATAGCTGGCGGAGGACAAGCTGACGATTGCGAGGAGCGCAATCAGCGCAGTACGAGTTGCCGATAAAACTCTCATGAGAACCCCCGAAATGCCTCAGACTCCTATGGGCCAAAGCAACATGAATCACACTCGCAGATCTAACGGATAGATTGGGGAGGCAATATGTTCACCGCCTCTTGGCCCCGATCCGAAGGGGCGCTCGCTTGAATGCGCCCATCGTGGAACATCTCATCGAAACGGCGGTTCGTCGAAGGATCGCAACTTTCGCGAATGGAGGCTGTCCCGCCTCTCTTTGAGAAGGTTGAGAGCGGCGAGGCCGATCTTCAAATGCTGAGCGACCGCTGTCTCGTAGAAAGCGCTTGCCGCGCCCGGCAGCTTAATCTCGCCATGGAGCGGCTTATCCGAGACGCAGAGCAGCGTGCCATAGGGGACTCGCAACCGGAAGCCTTGCGCGGCGATCGTGCCACTTTCCATGTCGACGGCGACGGCGCGGGACAGGTTGATGCGCTTTCGTTCCTGGGTGAAGCGCAATTCCCAATTGCGGTCGTCATTCGTGACGACGGTGCCCGTGCGCAGCCGTTGCTTCAGCGCGTCGCCGCCCTGACCGGTGATAAAGGCTGCGGCCTCCTGCAGAGCCACCTGCACTTCGGCAAGGGCGGGGATCGGCACGCTCGGCGGAATTACTTGGTCAAGGATGTGATCCTGGCGAAGATAGGCGTGGGCGAGCACGTAGTCCCCAATGGATTGGGAGTCGCGAAGTCCGGCGCAGTGGCCGATCATGAGCCAGCAGTTCGGGCGGATGACGGCCAAGTGGTCGGTGATGTTCTTCGCGTTCGACGGGCCGACCCCGATATTGATGAGCGTCACCCCGGAGTCGCCGCCGCTCGTCAAATGGTAGGCTGGCATCTGGTAGCGATGCCATTGGGAGCTTTTTAAGAGCACTTCCGCCTCGTCCGGCGAATGCTCCCGGCCAACGATGACGTCGCCTGGCAGCACAAGGCTGTCGAATCCACCTTCGCGCTGAAGCTGCTCTCGTCCCCAGCGCAGGAACTGATCGACATAGCGATGATAGTTGGTGAGCAGGATCCAGCGCTGCGTGTGGCGCCAGTCGCTTCCTGTATAATGGACAAGCCTGCGTAGCGAAAAATCAGTGCGCACCGCGTCGAAGAGCGCGAGCGGATGCGGTTCATCGCGTTTGCGCTCGAACAGCCCGTCCGCGACCTCGTCGCCTACCGCAGACAGGCGCGGGGTCGGGAAATGGCGCGCAAGCTCGCTCGCGGAAACATTGGCGCCCGTAATCTCCTCAGCGCGCTCGACGACGTAAGGGTAGGGGATTTCCTGATCGCTCACCCCGATCTCGATCTCGGCTCCATACTCGGTCGCAAGCGGCTCAAGCTGCTCAAGAAGATAGCTCCGAAAAACAGCCGGATGGGTCACCGTCGTCTCGTAGACCCCTTGGCGATGGAGCCTGGCAAAAGCGCGCAGGCTCTGCGAGCGGGGCAGCTTTTCGTTGCGGTAAATGAGCCGGAGGAAAGGATAATGAAACTTGGCGCGCGTTTCGGGCGAAGGCGGAGCGCCCGTGCTGAGATAGGCGTCAAGCGCCTCCGCCAGCGCCGAAGCGGCTTTCGCGTACAGCTCTTCGAGCCGATCAACGGCGGCGACAGGTGAAAGACGCTTCACGGTGTTCGGCTTTGCCATGACATGCCAATCGCGGTCGAAAAAGATGGAGCCGTGGAGGGACGGCTTAGGACGTGAGGGCCAATCTATTCCTATTCCGATGACGATCAAATGGCGGCCGCGAAGCGTGGACGGCCGGGGCATGCGCGCTGGCGGCGGCTCCGCCGATCAATCCACAGCTGCTCGTACGCTCTCTTGACGCCTTCCTTGCAAAAGGCGTGGGGGGAAGCTTGACCGCTATTTGGCGCTTCAAAACGTCGATGCCCGCATCAAGCTGAAGCGTCTTTATCCTCAGTCTGAATGACTCGGGCCACTAGGTCGAAAGCAGAGATGGCGAGGGCCGTTCGGCGCCTCCCATGACCTCCAACGAGCCCTAACCAACTGATGCTGTCGAGAAAAGACAGTTCACAACTTATCGGCGTTACTCGCTCAGTGATAGTAACCGACGCCGCAAACATGGTCGTCGATTCGGGTCACATAGGATGTTTTGCGTATCGGGTCATTGCTCCAATTCTCGAGTCCGCCCCATAGGGTAGGCTCACCGTAAGCGCCATCGCCGCTGACCGGCGGCTGCGGCCACCAGTAGGTGACCTCGGCGAAGCTGCCGGGCTGCGCCGCTTTCAGTATCTCCAGCCCGAGCGCCTTGCCGTCTTTGTCCTTAAGCAGGCTGGCGTCCTTGCCGATCATCGTGGGGTTGGGATGGGCATCCAGCTTTCCGTCTGGGCCGAAGCAGAACACATACAGGTCGCGCTGACTGAAGCCTTTCGCGCCATGAGTAAATGCTGCCAACGCTTTCTGCTTGTCCGCGCGCAGGGCTTGGACGGCGCGTTCCAGCATCGCCCTGGCCT
>JBAVVQ010000207.1:0-13873 GCA_049697375.1 Rhodomicrobium sp. | reverse complement strand
CATGAACTCTTCGGGCCTCGCAAGCGGCAACGCAGGGCGGCAGAAAGCGTTTCCGATGAGGAGATCGGACCGCCGATGATCACCCTCATCATTCTGCTGGCCGCAGGGCTCCACGCAGGGTGGAATGCCTTGCTGCGCGTTGGTACGGACAAATTGTGGTCGATGACAGTGATGTGCATCTCCATCGCGCTTGTGTGCGGGGGGCTAGCCCTTGTCCTTCCGATGCCAGCGCGTGTGAGTTGGGGATTGGCGATCCTCTCGGCGTTCCTCCATGTCGGCTACAACCTGTTTCTCGTGCGGACCTATCGCAGCGGCGATCTCGGGCAGACCTATCCCATTGCGCGGGGCTCCTCGCCGCTGCTGGTGACGCTCGGCGCCGCCGTCTTCGCCGGTGAGTTGCCCGATCCAATCGCCATGGCAGGCGTGCTGCTGGTGTCCGGCGGCATCATATCGCTTGCCTTTCAGGGACGGAGGCTCGGACTCGACAGCCTTCCTTACGCCTTGGGGACAGGATGCTTCATCGCCGCCTACAGCGTCGCCGACGGCATCGGCGTGCGGCTGTCGGGCGCCGCGCTCGGATATACGATCTGGATGTGCCTGCTGTGGGGCGTGATGATGCCGCCAATCTACGCCATCGCCCGCGATTGGCGCAGTCTTATCCGAGGGCCGAAGGAAATGTGGGTGGCGGCGGGCGGCGGTATCGCTTCACTCGTCGCCTATGGAGCCATCATCTTTGCCATGTCGCTTGGACCGATGGGGCCGGTGTCTGCTCTCCGCGAAACCAGCGTGGTGTTCGCCGCGCTGATCGGCCGCTTCTTCCTGCACGAACGGCTGACCACCTACCGCATCGCCGCTTGCACCGTCGTTGCGATCGGCGCGGCTTGCATCGGCCATGGCGGCGGCAGGGGCTGAGCCTCATTCTCACCATGAGCTCGAAGGATGAAGCCAAGGTTTCATGCTTTTTCAGCAGCCTGTTTGGCGAGTTTCAGCCTGCGCCGATCTACTCATCCGTGGGCCGGGTCTCGGGCATGAATAACAGAAGCAGCAAAGCGCCGAACCCCCCCGTTGCTCCCAGCGTCAGAAACGCGGCATGGTGCCCGAACGTGTCGGCGATGTAGCCCGCGGCGGTCATGCTGATCGCCGCGGCGAGTCCGATCGACATTCCGATCACGCCTTGCGCGAGATTGAAATGTCCGGTGCCGTATGAAATGTCCGCGACGACGAGCGGGATCAGAACGCCGAGGACCGCGGCCGACACGCCATCGAGGATCTGGATGGAGACGACCGGGAACGCGCCGTTGAAGAAGGCCAGGAGAACGCCTCGGATCGGCAGCACCGCCAGCGCCGCGACGAGAAGCGGACGGCGGCCAATTCTTTGCGCGAGGCGCCCAACCCATGGAGCGAACAACGCCACGATAATCTGCGGCAGCACGATGCACGCTCCGATGAGCGGGACAGCCCAAGTGGCTGAGGTTTTTGTCAGCTCTGTTGCAACAAGCGGAAGCATTGGCGCATTCGCCAGCTGGAACATGACCATGCCGGCGATGAAAACCCACATGGCGCGGCTTCTTAAAAGCAGCGCCACGCCGGGAACGATGCCCGACGTTTTCTCGTCCGTGACGCCGCCATGCGCGCTGGCCGCATTCACCTCGCTGTCCTTGATACGAAAAAGAGCGGCCAAGGCCGGAAGCGTGAACCCTGCCGTTACAAAGAAAACGGCCTGCGCGGAAATAAAGTGACCGGTCGCGCCCATGATCACGGCGGCGGCGCCATTTCCGGCCGAAGCAAAACGCGCATTGCGTCCGAGGCGCGCGGCGAGCGCATACCGCCCTACGAGGCCGAGGCTTATGGCGGCGACCGCGGGCGAAAGCACCGAGGTTGCGGCGGCTTGTAAAGCACGCGAAGAAGCAACTGCGACGAAGACCGGCCATACGGCGATCATAAAGGCGCTTATGCCGATTGCGGCGACGGCGGCTGCGGCGGCGGAGCGTTCCGAGCGCACACTGTCCACCAGCCATCCGCCTGGGACCTGACTGAAGAGGCTGGCAAGCGCCCCGACGGACAGCACAAGCCCGATGTCGGTCTGGTTCCATTTCTGGGTGGAAAGATAAACCGCGATGAACGGGCCGAAGCCCGTTTGGATATCGCCAAGGAAAAAGGTGAACCAGTCCAGGCCTCGCAGGCTTTGCCGCGAGGTCCGGGAATCACCGTCATCGCCCGCGTCCGGTGGCGGAAGCGGCATATCAGGCAGTGCTCGCATTCCGCTAGTTTCGCGTCACGCCGTTGTTTGCTTGATTGCGAGCGGTTATAACGATCACGGGTTTTCCGGTCTTAACTTCGGGCGCCGTGCGAAGACGCTCTGGAGGCAGATCCGTCGTAACCACCCCGTTGCCGCCATCCCGGTCGAAACGCAGGTCGGACCAGGCGACCGCAATTTTTCTGCTTCCAACGCCGAGAAAGCCGCCATAATCCACCACCACCGCGCGAACGCGGCCGGATTCATCGGTGAGGACATCGACAATCCGTCCGGCATTCTCGCCAGACGCGATGAGGTTTTTGCCCAGCACGCTTTCCGAGTGGTAAAGGACGGTGTGTGCGATTGGCAAAGCCCTTTGCGACTGCGCCTCAAACTCGTCTGCCGCGACGACGCCGCCAGCTGCACTCGACAGCAGCAGAACGGCTCCGATCTTCCGTAACGCTGTCATATCCCATGCCCGCGATTGTCACGCCCAATCTTTTTCAACATCGAGATCGGCTGGACGTTCCCGCCGGGAGAATTTTTATTTGACGGCTGCCGCAAATCGGCTTTGTCCCCCGAGCAAAGCGCGATAAGGCCCGGCGGCGAGCGCCTCGCGGTAGCTGCGGTAATCCTCGGCGTCCAGGGCGTATTTAACGGGCTCGCCCGCTTCAGCTTTGACCGTCACCTTTTCTCCGGCGACGGTAGTCGAGCCGATGCCCGTGTAGACATATTTGTCCCCGAAGCTCTCCTTGAGAATCGCAAACGCCGGCTCGCCTGTGCAGTGCGCGGGCGCTATGAAACCGACCTTGGCGTCGTCGTGAAGAAAGGCCGCGATGGTTTTGATCTGATCATCCTTCGCGGGGAGCAAGTGAAAGCCCCCGAGGATGAGATGGATCGGCTTGTTGAGCGTCGTCTTCGCCTCCTGAACGATCTTTTCGATCATCGTGTGACTGCACCCGACGATCAGCACAAGGCCTTCCGGCGTGTCCATCGCGAGCGAGATTTCACGCAACTCGAAGTCGGCTCCCCATTTGCCGGTCAGAGCGATCATGTGAAAGCCGGGCGCGATCTCGGTGTTCTTGCCGATCCAGGTGAAGTTGCCCTCGGGCCAGGGGCTGCCAAAGCGGAGCTGCTCGGGCGGATTACCTTCGAAATAGCGCATCTCGGGCGGCAGAGTTTCGTCGCGACGATAGAATGTTCCAGGCAATGCCGCTCCGAATACACCGAAGTTTTCCTGGGGCGCGTAAATTTTGACCGTGGGATTGACCTTGAGCAGGTAATTCAGCCCGCTCGTATGATCCCCGTGCCGGTGCGAGATTATCACGAAATCGAGCTTCGTCAGATCGATGCCCTTCGCCTGAACGTTGTGGGCGAAGATGTCGGCGTTGTTGCCGGTATCGAAGAGGATCTTCTTGCCACCATACTCGATATAGGCGGAGAACCCCCAATCCTTCTTCATGGTGGAGGATTTGCCGAAGGCGTCGTAAAGGATCGTGATTTTGGGCGCTTTATCAGGGGCCGCCGCGGTTTCAGCAAAGGCGCCGCAAGCGCTGACCAAACTCAGGCCGCAAAGCAATCCAAGAGATGCAAGACGAGGCCAGAACCGCGTTTGAGTGGGATACATCACATTTCTCCATAAGAGGACGCCCCTTGGGGCAGACAATTACCAGGGAAATATAATGTTCCGGATCAGCAAAGTGTCTTGCCTGATTGGTATTATAGCAACAGCCACAAATGGCGTGTCTTCTCTAAAAACTATTTATATAATTATTCATGGCCATTTTACGAAACAAAACCAATCTTAAGCCTGAGTCCACGCCCGTCCCCTCTCGCCGTAGGAGCGAGCGCTGGATTAGTTAATATTCCCAGCGCCCCCATGCATCGGTGGCGCTCCGCTTGATGGCTATTCCTGTGCGTTCCGCAGGCGTTTTGCCGAGGGAGCCGCTATGGGCGTCTCCATCATCATCTTGAGCTCGAAGATTGACGTCACGCCGACGTGATCCAGCGGGAGGGAATATCCAAGGTGGCGCCCAGGTCTTGAGGAGTATCCAGGGAGTTACAGGAGCCGTCGCTCCTAAACACAATTGGAGCAGGGAAAAGCGAAATTAGAACTCGCTCAATACCTCGTTAGAGACCGACTTCAAGAACTGTAGGAGAACTCCATGACATCGAATATTTCCAGGAAGGTCTTGATCTTGTCAGCCAGCCTTTTGCTTGCAGCTGTTTGCGGAACGCCCTCCGATGCAAGGCCGCACAACGATCATCTTAAGCCTCAAATCGGAACGATCTATGCGGACCCTCCTTTTGCGCCGCGCCAAGAAAGTAATCCCAACAGGGATTCATCTTGCTTCAACGTGTCCGGACTTCCGGAGATGTTCGCCTGCAGCCCAAAGAATTAGGCGTTCAATAGCTGGCGGTGGGAGAGGCTGCGCTGCTTCTTTGGGGAGCGCACGCCTCCTCGCGCGCCCCTCAGCGGCAGGCGCAACGAGAATGCCGCATTCTGGTTTCCGCACAGCGTTTCAAATCAATTTCAGCGCAGGTTTGTCTTCGCGATCCTGATCAATTCCTTGTCGCCGGGCGCAATGGCGACGGGCCTCGCGCTCGACGCACGAACAACCTCCATGAACATTTCCCGCGCCTGATTCACGCGTCCCTGCTTCAGCAGCAAAAGGCCGTAACGCGCCTTCGCTTCGAAGCCCGCGTAATAGCGCGAGACATCCTCATATTCCGCCAAGGCGTCGTCGGTTCGGCCTAGCGTTTCGAGCGCGCGCGCATGGAGAAGATGAGCCTCCTGGTTGCGCGGGCGCGGCTGAACTTCCTCCAGCTTGTCAAGCGTTGCGAGCGCGGTTGCCGCATCTCCGCCTCCAAGCTGCGCGCGGGCCAGCCCGAGGAGCACGGCCGGATCGTCGGCGAAGATGCCGGTTGCGGCGGCTTCGTATAGCCGGATGGCGTCAGCCCAAAGCCCCTTCTTCTCACATTCCTCGGCGAGCGCTCGCTTCGCGTCCACAGAGTCGACGAGTTCCGCCTGCTGCAGGCGTTCGCGCCATTCCTTGTCGGGGTCGAGCACTGCCCCGATCTCGGTCGCGACTTTCTTGGCCCCTTGCGACCTGAACATTGCGGGGATGAGCTCGATCGCGACATAAGCAATGGACCCGATCAAAGGCACCAGAAGCAGAATAAAGAGCCACCATTGGGAGCGGCCCGTCTTCATGGCGTGCACAGCCAACCCCACCGCGATAATGAGATGGAGCAGGGTGGCTTGAGTGAACATGGACGGAAGCATTTACGGCAATCCTTAAGGTATCGCCGCAGTGCTAACCGAGAACATGGCCTGAGGCAAGGTGGCGCTTATTGCGAGAACAGCGGTTTAGGCCGTCTGCCGGGTTCCGAGGCCGACAGGACAGCTGACGCCGGTCCCTCCCAGGCCGCAATAGCCGCGCGGATTCTTCGCGAGATATTGCTGATGATAATCTTCCGCGAAATAGAATTCGCCTGCTGGCGCGATTTCGGTGGTGACAGGGGCGTAGCCGCGTGCGCCTAGCTCGGATTGATAGGCATCCTTTGAGGCCTGCGCCTCGCGGGCCTGCTCCTCGGAATAAGTGTATATGCCGGAGCGGTATTGCGTGCCGACGTCGTTGCCTTGCCGCATACCCTGTGTCGGATTGTGGCTCTCCCAAAATGTCTTCAGCAGCTTTTCATAGCTGATCCGCCTCGGATCGAAGACGACGCGCACGACCTCGTTGTGGCCGGTTTGGCCGGAGCACACCTCCTCATAGGTTGGGTTGGGCGTATAACCGCCCGAGTAGCCAACGGCGGTGACGAGCACGCCTGGAAGCTGCCAGAAGACTTTCTCTGCGCCCCAGAAGCAGCCGAGCCCAAACATTGCAATCTCGCTGCCCTCCGGATATGGCCCCTTGAGCGGAACGCCGCCCACAAAATGTGTGGCTGCGGTTCGGATCGGGACATCGCGTCCGGGCAGCGCGCTCTTGGGATCGGGCATCACGGACTTGTTTTTGAAGAACAACGCCATGCAGAACTCCTGTCTATGCGGATTGCCGCTTTTGACGGCAAGATATGGGAGCTCATAGGCCGCTCCGCAAAGTAGCGAGGTGGGGCGGGACGTTCACGGAGTGTTTACGGGAATATGGGGAAGGCCGGGATCGCTCCCAGCCGCGCCAATCAGTGCGTCTCGACCTTCGGCAGCGTGGGCTTTTCGATCGTGACGTGGTTCTGCTTATAGAAATAGAAGCCTGCAAAGGCGATTAGAGCCACGAGCAGCGCTCCGAGAGTGAAATTGCGCATGATGTCCTCCATCGGCGAAACGATGGGGAGCAAACGCAGTCGCGGCGCCTTCGTTCCGGGGCTGTTCCGTTGTCACACTTGCTTCTTGATGTGTTCAAAGGCGGCAAGCGCACGCTCTCTCGCTTGCGCGTGCGCCACCATGGGACGGGGATAATTCACGCCGAGTTTCACCTCGCAACGAGCCAGGAGGTCCAATTCCCCCTTCCATGGCTTGTGGATAAGGGAGTCGGGCAGCTTCGCCAGCTCGGGGCAGAAGCCGCGCACATAATCGCCCTTAGGATCGAACTTTTCGCCCTGCAGGACGGGGTTGAAGATGCGGAAATAGGGGGCTGCATCCGCGCCCGAGCCCGCGACCCACTGCCAGCTCACGGAGTTGTTGGCGAGATCGGCGTCCACAAGGGTGTCCCAGAACCACGCCTCTCCGGCCTGCCAGGACTGGAGCAGATGCTTGATCAGGAACGAAGCGACAATCATCCGAACGCGGTTGTGCATCCAGCCCGTCCGCCAGAGCTGGCGCATGCCTGCGTCGACAATGGGATAGCCCGTCTGCCCCTTTTGCCAGGCGTGAAGAGCGTGTTGGTCTTCGCGAAAGGGAAAATTTTCGAACTCGGGCCTGAACGCTTTCTCGGGGAGATCCGGGAAATGGAAGAGCAGGTGGTAGGAGAATTCCCGCCACGCGATTTCTCTGAGATAGGCGTCGCTCATTTCGGATTGTCCCGCCGCTTCAGCGGCGGTCAGCACCGCATGCCAGACCTGGCGAGGGCTTATTTCGCCGAAGGCGAGGTAAGGGGAAAGCCGGGAGGTGGAGTCGCTGCCGGGATTGTTCCGCTGGTCGCGGTATTTGCTGGCGGTCCGCTCGATGAACAGCCGCAGCCTCGCATAGGCCGCCATCTCGCCCGGTGTCCACGCCGCTCTGATGCCGCCTGCCCAGTCGGGTTTCGCCGGTTCGAGACCCCAGTTTTCGAGCGTCTCCGATTGCGGCCAGGAGGGCGGCAAGGGCAGCGCCAAAGGAGCGGCAAGCGGCCGGCTTGGCGCCTCACCTTGCGTCAGCGCCCTATAAAAAGGGGAGTAAACACGGAATGGCTCACCCGATTGGTTCGCGATTTTCTCGGGCTCGAAGAGGATGTGTCCGCCAAAGCGCCGCAACTGCACGGAAGGCCCCAACGCCCATTTCAGCCGTTCTTCAAGCGTTCGCTGAAAAGGCTCATAGCCGCGCGTGAAGTAGACTGCAGCCGCGCTTGTTTCGGCGATCAGATCACACAACACGCGCTCCGTCTGTCCGCGACGCAGAATCAAGCGTGATCCAAGCCTTTGCAGGCTTTTCTCCAGCGATCGCAGTGATTGGGCCTGCCACCAGCGGCTTGCGCTGCCCATGCTCCATTTCCCGGGTGTGTCATCATCGAGGATGTAGACGGGAATAATGGGAAAGCCGGACTCTACGGCGGCTGTGAGCGCAGCATGATCAGCGAGCCTGAGATCGCGCCGGAACCATACAAGGACTGCCGGAGGCAAGTTCGCCCCCGATTTACCGCGAGCGCTCATGCGAACTTGCCTCCGAAAAGCTGTACGAGAGCCAATAAGTCGCTAGGACGCCCTTTCGCGGTGCGTACCAGTGCGGTGGGGTCGCGAGACGCTGGATTCATCGATGACATCGCTGGTGTTTTGGCCTTCTGGAGGAAGAGGCGTCGGTCTTTCAATCCATGAAACGCGAGGGCGCGCGGATAGATCGCAATTGCGCAAACGCACGGTTTTTGAGACAGTACCAGGAGCAAATCGTTTCAGGTCAAACGGTCCCCTCGATAGTCTCGATGTCCCACGAAGAAGCTCAGTGCATTGCGGCGGAGCTAGACCCGCCGTTCGAGATCATCGGCGCGCAAAATCAGCGCGTTCCCATCGTTTTCAATTCGCCGCATAGCGGGCGGATTTACCCCTCCGTTTTCGTGGAGTCCTCCCGGCTTTCAGCCCAAGCGCTGCGCAAATCCGAAGATGCCTATGTGGATGAGCTTCTGTCCACGGCGCCCGCTCATGGCGCTGTGCTCATGCAGGCGCATTTTCCCCGCGCGTATATCGACATCAATCGAGAGCCTTACGAGCTCGACCCCGTTCTGTTCAACGGCCGGCTTCCGGATTTCGTCAACAGCCAGTCGCTTCGCGCCATAGGCGGTCTTGGAACCATCGCGCGCATCGTCAACGAGAAGGAAGAGATTTACCACGGCCCCTTGACGCTTGAGACGGCGTTCGTGCGGATCGAGCGGCTTTACAAACCGTATCACGCCGCGCTTCACGAACTCATGCAATCGACCCGCGCGCGGTTTGGGACGGCGTTCCTGCTCGACTGCCATTCGATGCCGTCCCAGCAGGCAGACCGTGGCGGCTGGCCGGATTTCGTTCTCGGCGACCGCTTTGGCACGTCTTGCGCTCCGGAGATCACGAAACTCGTTCAGGGGCTCTTGCGGAGCCTTGGCTATCGCGTCGCTCTGAACAAGCCCTACGCTGGCGGCTACATTACGGAGCACTATGGCAAGCCTCACCAAGGCGTCCATGCGCTTCAGATCGAGGTTGACCGCAGCCTCTATATGGACGAGGAGACCTTCGAGAAGTCGTCCGCTTTTTCCGGTTTGCTGTGGGATATGGAGCGTCTGATTGCGATGCTCGTCCAGGAACTGCCTCGCTGGACCGGCGGCTACAAGGTGGCCGCGGAGTAGTCACGCAAAAGCGGAGTCATTCACGCAAAAAAGAGGGCCATCCAAAATGATTGAACGGCCCCAAGTCTAGGGAGGAAACGCCCAAGGAGGGCAGCGATACGCATCAGAAATGCATATCGCACCGCACCGCACAAATGACAAGGCACTCATTTGTGATTGGCCCCTGGAGCGACCGAAACGCAACAAAGCTGCCTCCAGGCCTGTGGAGTAGGCAACTTTCGATATTTTTTTAAGTGATTTGTGCCGCTTTAGAACATATTAAGGGGACGTTGTGACCGCATCATTGGAAACGCTGCTTGATACGGCTCAAAAACTCGCCAACGCGGCGAGTGAGGTGACGCTATCCCATTTTCGGAAGAACGCCGCCGCCGACCACAAGGGCGGTGAGTTCTTCGATCCCGTGACCGCGGCGGATAAAGGCGCTGAAGCCGCGATGCGTGAGATTCTCGAGCGCGACTTTCCCGATCATGGCGTCATCGGGGAGGAGTTCGGCGCCGTGAATGCCAGCGCAGACTACGTCTGGACGCTTGATCCCATCGATGGAACGCGAGCGTTCATCCTCGGAATGCCTCTCTGGGGCACGCTCGTCGGTCTTCAGTATCAGGGCAAGCCTTTGCTCGGCCTCATGGATCAGCCCTTCATCGGCGAGCGATTCTGGAATGATGATCGCGCAGCCTGGTATCGCGGACCCAAGGGTTTGCAGCGCTGCGAAACGCGGGCGTGCGCGGGCCTCGATCAGGCGCTCCTCACCGCGACCACTCCGGATATGTTCCAGGGCGAGGATGAGGTTCGCTTCAACCGGCTCGCGAACGCCGTCCGCATGCGCCGGTTCGGCGGCGATTGCTATGCCTATTGCATGCTGGCCTTGGGGCAGATCGACATCGTGGCGGAAGCCGGACTCAAACCTTTCGACATCGTGCCGCTCATTCCGATTGTGCAGAAGGCTGGCGGCGTTGCCCGTAGTTGGGACGGCGGTCCGGCCAAGGATTCAGGGCGCTGCATCGTTTGCGGCGATCCAACGTTGATCGAACCGGCGCTCGCTCTCCTGAAGCAGTGACCGGCGCGCTTGGCGTTCTTCAGCTCTTGACGTGCACGTGAACGGTTTGCGAAGCGCCGGACGTCGCGCCGCTGTCATCCGCGACAACGACGTCAAAGCTTGCAGTGGCGCTGTCTCCGCCATCGTGAACGAACATCACCCGGCCAGCCTCGATGTCAGCCTGGGTGAATTGCACGATTGGCGTTCCGGCCTGACCCGCAAGCGAAATAAATCCATTCCTCGGGTTGGTCACCGTATAAGTGAGGTGATCGGGCGTGTCGTCCGGATCGACGGCGGTGATGTCCTCGGTGGTGATGATGACGGACCTTCCCCGCCTGACCGTGATGTCGAGATCACCGGCGAGCCTTGGCGGGACGTTACGGAGCTCAGCGCTCAGGTCGGCGCCCATTTCCATGGCGAGCTGCCCATAGCGCACATGGCCATTCACGGAGCCGGAACTGCGGATGCTGATCAGGTTCTTGACAAAGACCTCGCCTTGAACGGAACCGGCGATGTCGGCCTGGTCGGTTTTCAGCGTTCCATAGAAAGTCCCCCCCTGGTGGACCAGCACAGACTCGGCTGCAAGCTCTCCCTCGACGAAGCCATGGATCTCCATCTGGCGGCAATTGCGGATCTTGCCCTTGATGATTGTATCTTCTTGGATGATCGCTTCGCGTGCCACTTGTCTTGCCCCTTACAAGCTATTGATCGCGGTGACGACGGCGCGAGGCGCCCCGGTTGCGCGCACCATAGGCGGCAGCGCTGGAATGCTGCAATCGAAATCCGGCTTGTGGACAAAATGGGTTCGCAAGCGCGAGAGACGGCTTCCGTTGTGTGGCGGTCATTCCGGCGGAGTACTGCGGCGTCGCGAACATTTGGACCATTTTTGCGCTTGCGTTTGCCCCTTCATATCGGTGGGATGAATTATAGGGAAATGCGCCTTATCACGAGGTTAATTTGTATAACCCATTGATATTATTTGAAAAAATCTGATGGGCGCTTGCGCCGCCCCGGCCCGGAAAGGCGCGGGCCTCGTTAACACATTATATTTAACGGACTTTTCCGCGCCCACTTGCGTCTAAAAATATAATCCGTTTACCTTGCGGCTTCAGGCCGGAAAGCCCATGCTTTTCAATGGGTTGATCAGCTCGTCCCTGGGCCGGGAGCGTGGCCTGCTCTCATGTCTTGAGACTTTTTTAAGCAAACTCAGACCGGAAATAAATCGCTTCGCGCCGAAATTAACCATGGTGGGTTAACGCACTCACCTGCCTTCGACATGCGTACGGGAGCCTGATCTCCAAAATGTGTTTGACTAACTGTTGGTAAATGTGCGGTCAGAGACAACTGTTGCCCGCCCGCACTTGTGTTTATGTCCTCCTTCCGGGATTGGCTAAGGACAATTAGACACCGCTGAGCCAGGCATTGTGTGCAATCCGGGATCATCTCTGATCGCCAACGCGCTTGTGAACGCCGCCGCTTCTTGCGTGCGCGGGGGGAAGGAAACAGGATGGGTTCAACACAACAGCGCGAATTCCATATCGTACTCATCAAGCCGACGCACTACGACGATGATGGCTACCCGATCCAGTGGTTCCGATCGGCGGTCCCATCCAACACGCTTGCCTGCCTGAACGGCCTGGCGATGGAAGCTCAACGCAACCGCATCCTTGGGCCGGACGTTGCAATCCAAATCCACACTTACGACGAAACCAACCGGCGTATGCAGCCCGATAAGATCATCCGGATGATCTCGAAGCGCGGCGGCAAGGCGCTGATTAGCTTTGTCGGCGTGCAATCCAATCAGTTCCCGCGCGCGGTTGACCTCTCCCGCCCGTTTCTGGAGGCAGGCCTTCCCGTCTGTATCGGCGGTTTTCACATTTCCGGCTGCCTCGCCATGCTGCCGGAATGGCCAAAGGAAATAAAAGAGGCGCAGGCGCTCGGCATTTCGTTCTTTGCCGGTGAGGCCGAAGACGGCCGCTTCGATCAAGTCATTCGCGACGCCTGGGAGGGCAAGCTCGCTCTGCTTTATAACTACATGAACCAGCTTCCGTCGATGCAGGGTCAGCCGGCGCCGATCCTTCCGCAGCAGCATTTGCGCAGGACTGCGGGCTCGATGACGAGCATGGACCTGGGGCGCGGCTGCCCTTATCAATGTTCGTTCTGCACCATCATCAACGTGCAAGGCCGCAAGAGCCGCTTTCGGTCGCCGGACGATCTGGAGAAGATCATCCGCGAAAACTACGCTCAGAAAATCTATCGCTTTTTCATCACCGACGACAACTTCGCCAGAAATCGGGACTGGGAAATACTCTTTGATCGCGTGATCGAGCTTCGATCAAAAGGGTTTCCGAATGTCGGGTTTACGATCCAGGTCGATACCCAATGCCATAAAATTCCGAACTTCATCGAAAAGGCGGCGCTGGCCGGTGTCCGCCGCATCTTCATCGGGCTGGAGAACATCAACCCGGATAACCTCCTTGCCGCCAAGAAGCGGCAGAACAAAATCACCGACTATCGCGAGCTGCTTCAGAAGTGGCGCGCCCACGGCGTCATCACCTGCGCCGGCTATATTACCGGTTTCCCGGGGGACACGAAGGAATCGATCCTGCGGGATATCGAAATCATCAAGAAAGAACTGCCGCTCGATGTCCTGGAGTTTTTCTACCTGACCCCGTTGCCTGGTTCGGAAGACCACAAGGTTCTTCTCGAAAAAGGGGTATGGACCGACCCCGACATGAACAAATACGATCTGAACCATCGTGTCACTCATCATCCGAAAATGAGCGACGCCGAATGGGAAGAGGCTTTGCTGGCCGCGTGGGAGAGCTTTTATAGCCCGGAGAATATCCGCACGATCCTCCGCCGGGTCGCGGCCAACCCGAAAGGACGGCCCAGCGCGACCTTGTCGAAGCTCCTGTGGTTCAAGGCCATACACTCCTACGAAGGCGTTCACCCCCTCGAGGGCGGCGCTTTCCGCCTGAAGTTCCGTCGCGATCGCAGAAGCGGGCTGAAGATTGAGAGCCCGTTCGTTTTCTATCCGCGCTATTTTGGCGAAACCGTCGTGAAGGCTTGGCGCTATTGGTCGGTTTACCGGCAAAGCAGGGCCATCCTCAAGGAAGTGCGCTCGGCGCCGGATCGCTTGACCTATACCGACGTTGCAATCGCCACGCCCAAGGCCGACGAATTTGAGGCCCTCGATCTTTACCAGGCGACATCCGGGGCCGGGGCGGCGCTCGCGCGCAAGCAGCTCCACGACAGCATCCGGTCAAAAGTGAGGGCGCCTGTCGCAGTAAATGCGGCGGAGTAGCCGGCCGTGAACGGGTTTTGCTTTGAGCGGGTGTGTCCGATTCCAAAGGTCGAGCAGCAGCTCATGCACATTTGAGCGATTTCGGCTTTCCGGCCCCAAGACGAAATCCTCTTTCATTGGCCGCGAAAACGTATCTTGCAGGACATCGATTGGATAAGCGGCTATGGCGGTTGCGGATGAAGCGGAAGGCTGGGCGGAGGCGCAGCGGCCCATTGCGGCCTGCCGCGAGACGCGCACCGAAAGCCTCGATCTCAGCGATCTGGGGCTAGAGCGCGTTCCTGAAG
>JBAVVQ010000206.1:0-6113 GCA_049697375.1 Rhodomicrobium sp. | reverse complement strand
AGGCGTTCCAATGTGTTACGATCCCGGATAAGGCTGCGCCTTTCCGGGATGACGGCGGCGGCGATGCGTTGGCGCGTCCGGCAAACTCTTGCAAGCTTCTACTGATGACGCTTCTTGCTGCTCGCTTTCGCGGGCTGTATTTCCGCGTTAAATGCGGACGCAACGGGAATACGCTCCTTTGACCCGCGCTGGTAGCTCTCGAAGCCAGCCATAAGCTCTGCGAAGAGCGCGCGCGCAGAGCGCTCCTCTCCCGCCTCCGTGATGGTGACATGATCCGGCGCCGCAAGCGGTGGCTTCACGCTTGTCCATGCGTGGATGGAGCAGGGACCGCCCATATATTTGGCCCAGTCCCAGAAGAATGCGCCGCTTTCGACAGCCTCCCGTTTCAGCGCGAGGCGCACGGCGTCGAGGCGCGGCGGAGCGTGCCAGCGAGCCAGCCTTTCATCTTTGCGATCCATCAACTGGCCATAGGCGGCGATTTCCTGCGCATTCAGCGAGCGGCAAGCCTGCGCTCCGGCCGAGCCGGCAAAAGCAGGAATGCGCGCCGCATCGGGGGGGCCGATGATCAGGATGGAAGCCTGGGGCGCCCAACCTTTGATTTGGTCGATGGCAAGCTTCAGGCGATCCTCGTATTGCTTCACATCCAGCGTATCGTCCAATCCTTCCCGTGTCCCATACTCAAAAATGATCAGGTCCGGGTTGAGCTTTCGGAAGTCGCTCGCCGCGAAATCGGCGTTCCATTTCTCGATCGTTAAGGCCGTTCCTCCCGGCAATCCAACATTCGCGTAGATGAGACCGGGAGTATTCATTCCGCTGGCTACGGAAAGCACCGTGATCGCGCCATCGCCTTTCGGCCTGATCATGATTTCCCTGGCTTTGGCGGTGACGCGGATGGATGTCTGGGCCGTCGCCTGGGACCGGGTCGGGACAAGTTTTACATCGCCATCCACGCTCACCGCGGCGGCGCCCTGCTGGGGACCGGTCATCAAGGTGACATCGATCCAGTCAAAGGTTCCATCCACGGATGTGAAGCGAAGCCAGGCGTCGTTTGAGGACGAAGTGACCCTGACTCCCGTGATGCCGAAAGGCCCAGCCCCTTCGCCGGACGCGCTCGTGAGCGACCATGGCCCGCTGCGGTCGATCTTCATCCCGCGGATCGGATACAGTCCGGGCTGCATGAGCCCGCGGCCAGCATTGCCAAAGCGGCCAATGAGGTGCTCCCGGAAAGACGCGGCGAACCGGTCGTCGACAATCTGATCGCCGCCGAGATGGACAACGCTCACCGGCTGAGACCGTTTCCCGGCGTTCAACAATGCAAGCGCGCCATAGAAATTCTGCAAAGCCTGCGCGGCGGGGAGAACCGTGGGCGCGTTGAGCTGCGACGGCTTCCGTGTCTCGACCGTGGAGGAGAAAGGCGGGGTCCCGTTTTCGGGCGTGGTTTGGCTTTCGACAGTGGCGGCGCCGAAGGACGGCAATTTCAGCGGCAGGAAACTGGTTTTGTAGGAGCGGTTTAGCGCGGGCGTGTCTTCCGAGCTCTCGGCGAACGAGCTGCGGCTGGAATCGTCGTCGCCGCCCCAAAGACTTCCAGGGAGGCACCCGCCGAGGACGGGCAAGACGCATAGCGCCAAACATTGCAGGAGCGCCCGCCGCCTCCACACTTGCCCACCTCGTAAACGCCTGCGCTGCATTTGCACTCCGGAAAGCTACTGCGAACGACTCATGGCCTCGCCCTGCCAGCGGAAGTCATCCGCCCGGCCCTCTTTGGGAGGCAACGCATCTCCGCGGCTCAGAACCTTGAAGTAAACGCGATCGGCAAGGGGCGTCTGTCTTTGGATCTCGCGCATGGAGAAGTCTCCGGCGGGAGAGATTACGGCGATCGCTGTGAGGCCGTCCCCAAGATCGCCAAGGATGAACTCGCCCCCTTGATAGCCAGCGCCCCCAAAGGCGGCCTGATCACGCTTTTGCGCATCCTGCGCCGCTGCAGGCCGCGTTACGGTTTCAGCCTTGAAATCGGACGCAGCCGCGCTGGAGCCAGGCTTTCCAGCCGCTCCGTTGGCTTGGTTCGCGCTCACCTCGGGCGCCGGCGCGTTCGCGGGGCCTGCCGTCGCCTTCGCCGGGGAAGCGCTATGCGAGCCGTTGGGGACCACGCGCGCCTGTTCCTCCTCGTCGCCGACAAGCGGAATATTCCTTTGACCCTTTGCGTGCGCGAGGTCGCGGCGAAGCGCCGTTTCCACGTAATTGGCAAGTTTCCGGTATCCCACGGCGGTCAGGCCAACGCCATCCCCATCGCGAAGCCGCTTCGTTTGGCCTGCCAGGTCTGGGCCGTAAGCGCTGTAATTGCCGAGCTGGTCGGTGAAGCCGGCCCAGGATTCGATGAATTTGGCACCGTTGATATAGGCGGCCTGACGGACTGCGTCATTCATCTGAGCCGCGGATTCGCTGAAGGCGGGGTTTCCCATGACTGGCAGGCCCACCCAATAGACGGCAATATTCGCGCCCTTCAGCTTCTTGATGAGCTTCTGGGCTTCCTTTGCGTAGGCTTCTTTCCATTCCGCGGCGCCGGGTTGCGCGCGTCCGGCGCCGGCCCTTATCGAGGCGCGATCGTTTACGCCAAGCATGATAATGGCGACGTGAACGGGAGGTCCGGCGATCATGCGGTCGATCTCGCCATAGAGGTCGATCTGCTCCGCCCGAACCAGGCCGTAGTTCGAACGCGACATATCTGCGATTTCGAGAGAGCTTTCCTGTTTGAATGCTTCCTTCAGCCCTTCAGTCAGGCCTGGGCCGAGCCAGTCTCCGATGACGCGGACCTGATAGCGATCGGTTTGCGGAAACGGCGTGATGTAGCTGGAGGATAAGAGGCTCGTTCCCTGAGCGCGAAGAGCGGGGGCCGCGAAGATCGTAAGAAGCGCGGCCAGGACACAGAAAGCCATCGGCGCTGCGAATGCGCGGTGCGCCAGGGGCTTATCATATTCCTTGCAGGACTTGCTCACGTTCAGTGTACCCTCCCATATTCTTGAAATTCATTGTGAGCGATTGTGTCAGGAAGAAGCCGACACCGTGGGTCTGTACTCGCCGTGGCTGGACTGCAACGGATCCAGGAAATAACATAAACTGCGACAATTTTATATTTGTTAAAAACGGCGGGATAGCGATTGCCTGCCTCGCTGCCGTCTCAAACAGAATGAGGGGTCGGGGGCGGCGCCCGATCGGGTTCCGCGCAGCTAAAATTGTTTCCGTTTAGGAGGAATCGCAATTTTGGCTGAAATGTCCGCCCTTGTTCTCTAATATCGGTTGCAAACTTTCTGACCTGAGAAGCGTCCAGGAACCACTATGAGCAAGCCTATTCGCAAGGCCATTTTCCCCGTCGCAGGCCTCGGCACGAGATTTCTTCCGGCCACCAAGGCCATGCCGAAAGAAATGCTGACCGTCGTCGACCGCCCCATCATCCAACATGTGGTCGACGAGGCCAGGAACGGCGGCATCGAGCATTTCATCTTTGTGACGGGCCGCAACAAGGGCGTTATCGAAGATCATTTCGACCGGCAGTTCGAGCTCGAGGAGGTGCTGAGGCGCCGCAACAAGCAAGAGGAGCTTTTGAACCTCGAACTCTATTTGCCCGCGCCGGGCGCGACGAGCTTCACGCGCCAGCAGGAGCCTCTCGGCCTCGGCCATGCCGTCTGGTGCGCCCACGACATCGTTGGCGAAGACCCGTTCGCGCTTATGCTGCCGGACGTGATTGTGCTGCCCGAGGGCGAGAGTTGCCTTGGCCAGATGATCAAGGCCTATAACCGGCTCTCCGACAAGTATCCTCACGCGAAAATCAACATTATCGCGGTGGAGCAGGTCGCGCCGGAGGAGACGAGTTCCTATGGCGTGGTGGGGCTCGAGGCCGAAGAGGACGAACGGCTTTGGCGCATCGGGTCGATGGTGGAGAAGCCGGCGCGCGGAAGCGCGCCCTCGAACCTCATCATCATGGGGCGCTACATCCTGCAACCGGACATTTTCCAGATCCTGAAGAACCAGGAGCGCGGCGCGGGGAACGAGATCCAGATCACCGACGCCATGAAAACGCTGATGCAGGACCAGATGTTCTTCGCCTACAAATATCGCGGCAAGAGTTACGACTGCGGCTCCAAGCTCGGCTTCCTGACGGCCAATGTCGCATTCGCGTTGGCGAGGCCCGATCTGGCTCCAAAATTCGGCGAAGAACTCAAGAAGCTTGCGGCTGAGCTGCAAGCCAAGCACGTCCCCGGACCAACTGTCAGGGCGGCCGAATAGACTTATCCACCGCCGTATGCCTGCCTTTTTCGAACCTCACTCTTCCCCGTTGCTGCGAAGTGATTCGCTCCTTAAACGGGAGCAACGGGGAATAAGGCTGAGGGGCAAACATGGCGCAACGGTTAGCGCGGGTCGAGCGGCGTGCAGATTCGGCGAGGGAGTTGGAGGCGGCCAGGGTCGCCCGGCGGTCTCTGGAATGCGGGATCGATGGATTGAGAGCGCTGCAGGGAGCGCTTTTCGCCGGGCTGGCCGAGGAATTTGAGCGCGCGGTCGAGCTTATGCAGGGCTGCGAGGGGCGCGTCATCGTGACCGGCATGGGAAAAAGCGGCCATGTCGGGCAGAAGATCGCCGCAACCCTGGCCTCGACCGGAACGCCTGCGCAATTCGTTCATCCCGCAGAGGCGAGCCACGGCGACCTTGGGATGATCACGGCGAACGACACCATCCTGGCGTTGTCCTGGTCGGGTGAAACGCGGGAGCTCGCCAGCATCCTGACCTATTCGCGCCGCTTCCGGGTGCCGCTCATCGCCATGACGTCCCGCCGGGAGAGCACGCTTGGCAAGGCAGCCGATGTCGTCCTCGCGCTGCCGCCGGTCAAGGAAGCGTGCCCGCACGGCCTTGCGCCCACGACCTCCACGCTCACGCAGCTCGCGCTCGGCGATTGCCTGGCGATTGCGCTGCTCGAAGGACGCGCGTTCACGGCGCTCGACTTCAAAGTCTTTCATCCGGGCGGGCAGCTCGGGGCGAACCTGAAGCATGTCGGCGATATCATGCATCGCGGCGACAGACTTCCCGTCGTTCCCGCCGCCGAGCGCATGAGCGGCGCCCTTGTGGTGATGACGGAGAAGAGCTTTGGCTGCCTTGGCGTGGTGGGCGAGGGCGGAAAGCTCGTCGGCATCGTGACCGACGGCGACCTGCGCCGTCACATGTCGCCCGGCCTCCTGGACCGCACGGCCGCCGAAATCATGACGAGAGATCCCAAGACGATCCGGCCGGATATGCTTGCGAGCGCCGCGCTCCAGATCATCAACGAGTCAGCCATCACGGCGCTTTTCGTCGTGGAGAAGGGCGTGCCGGTCGGCATCATCCATGTTCACGATCTCCTGCGGACAGGCGTCGCTTAGAGTGCGTTCGGAAAAATGTGAAGCGGCTTTCTTATCCGCGTCCAAGGGGACGCGGGCTGCTCTAGCAGGATGCTGAGAAAGGGTCGAACACTGGCTCCATCCTTCGACAAGCTCAGGATAAGGCCGAGCGATATGAGCGGCTTGAACCTCATGGTGAGCTTGTCGAACCATGGGCGACATCGTTTTTCAGCAACCTGCTACGGTTGACGACGTTTTCAGTCTTTCAGGAAGACGGCCATGACAGTCCTTCGCGCCATCGCCTTTTTCATTCTGCTCGTTTCGCTGGCGTCGCACGCGCCTGAAGCGCAAGCAGGCGTCTTGAACTTGCAGCCCGTTCAATCAACAGCGGTTCTTGCGGTCCGGCATTCGTTTTATCGCGGCCAATGTCCGCGCCTTTGCACCGAATGGTTCGATGGCTGCAACAATTGCACCTGCAATCGCAGCGGCAGGTTCGATGTCTGCACGCTACATTATTGTTTGTGGCGCGGACGGCTGCGCTGCCTGCGATGGGGGTTCTGAACCCTAAAACGCCGATTTGACGACGCCGCCATCGGCTCTCAGCACGGCGCCATTGATGGCGCTCGACAGAGGGCTCGCAAGGAAAACGATGGTTTGCGCGATTTCCATCGGGTCCTGGAAGCGCTGCAGCAGCGAAGTTGGGCGCACCGTTTTAAAGAAATCCTCTTCAACGGCTTTCTGGTCTTTACC
>JBAVVQ010000205.1:0-1862 GCA_049697375.1 Rhodomicrobium sp. | reverse complement strand
TTCTTAGAGTCAGAAGACGTAGCGGCCTACCGGCTTGATCTTGAGCGCATGTCGCTGCCGGCCCTGAACGAGCGTCTCGAGAAGGTGGCGGAACAAGAGGCAGTCGAGCAACGGCAAAGAGCGGAATTTGAAGATCGTGCCAGGTTCTTCAGCGAACCAAAGGCCCAAGCCGATTTCGATCATTGGAGCAAGATGCCCCGCTGGACGCTTGATGAGGCAACGGCGCTTTCATTTCGTAAGGCTCCAGAGTTCGTCACTTGGGACAAGGTCAAGGTTTACCTTGGGCAATCCTCCTTCGCTGACGGCTATGGGAAGCGCCGGAGTCTCCTGCTTCGCGCGCAGGAGGCGGGCGATCTGAAGGATCCCATTCTGCCCGTGGAATTTATCCGGTGGGCGGCCCGGACCGGCATCGTCTTGCCGCAAGAACTAGTCGGCGCGGCTACGGTGAGGGAGAAGCCATTATCGACTCGCGAGCGGGAGACATTCCTAAAGATCATCCTCGGAATGGCGATAAAGGGATACGTCTATAACCCTACGAAGGGCCGCTCTGGTACGCCACAGGAGATAGCCGACGACCTCGAAATTCTCGGCATTGGGGTCAGCGTTGACACAGTGCGCAACAAGCTGGATGAGGCATTCAATGACATAGGGCCGCCGCCCGAGGTCCTCGAAACGCTTAAGGATAAACGAATTCGGTTTCGGCCAAACTGAACTCGGCCTTTAGACCGGTCAATTGAGTCACGATGGCTCCATCGAAAATCTCTCGTTGGAGTTCAAAGTGATAACGTCTAATTCTCATTTTCCCCAAACCGGTTTTGTCCGCATTTCCGCGATCATCGCGCCCGGCGGACCCATTCCCGTCAGCAAATCCACGTGGTGGCAAGGCGTTCGCGACGGCCGCTTCCCGGCACCGATCAAACTCGGTCCGAAGACGACCGTTTGGCGTGTTGAAGACATTCTCGCTCTCATCGAGCGCGTGAGCGCGGCGGGAGGCGGGCAATGAGTTCGCTCGCACTTGAAATCACCGTGTTCAAGAAGTCCGCCGGAGTTCTGTCGAAAACCATAGCCGCTGCTGTGGACGGGTCGCCCGTCTCAGACGGAAGCGCGTGCCGGATGTCGTCGGGAGGTGCGAAACGCGTGCCTTTGCCGGGCGGCGCTCAAGCGCTTGCTGATCTTATTGACAACATGGCGCCAGACGAGGCGTTGAGCCTTGGCCGGCTCGTATCGGGCGTTGGCGAATCAGCTCCGGTTACAACAGTGAGCCGCTTGAAGTCCGCGCCAGAGGGCACAATCGCGCGGTCGCAGGATTTCCTCGAATTCATGGAGAACACACCTGCCTTCATGCTTCTTGACATCGACCGCAAGGGCATGCCGAAGGCGGTTGCCGACCGCATCAAGGCGGCAGGCGGCGTTGTCCCGCTTCTAACCGAGCTGTTTCCGGCCCTGATGAAAGGCGCCCGCGTCGAGCGCGCGTCGACTTCAGCGGGAATTTTCAACGCAGCCACCGGCCAGGCTTTCGCCGGGTCGGGCGGGATGCACATCTATGTGCTCGTCGAACACGGCGCTGATATCCCGCGGGCGCTCGCCGCTCTCAGCGACCGACTTTGGCTGAACGGTTGCGGCTGGCTTCACGTTGGGGCAGCAGGCCAGATTTTGACCCGCTCGATCGTCGACGCATCGGTAGGTTCGCCGGAGCGGCTCGTCTTCGAGGGAGCGCCCATCGTCGAGCCGCCGCTTGCGCAAGATCTCGATGCGCGTCGAGCGATAGCAACGCCTGGGATAGCCGTCGACACGCGCCGCGTTCTCCCGCCACTTTCTGCACCGGAATGCGGGCAACTCGAACAGATCCGTGGCGCGGAACG
>JBAVVQ010000204.1:0-19999 GCA_049697375.1 Rhodomicrobium sp. | reverse complement strand
GGCTTGGGATGAAAAGGATGGTAGGGCTGACCCTTGGTGAATTTTGGCGTCAGATTCAGCGATTCGAAATGGTGGTTGGCCCAGTCCACGTCCCGCTGCAATTCCGCCGCGTCGAGCTCACGGGTGCGGTAATGGTTGGGGACCGACCCTTCCTTCCCGATGCGCCAGCGATGGTGCTGCTGATAAATCTGTAAGTCGCCCCCCTCGATGAATCTATATTCGCGCTCGGAAGGGATCGAGCGATTTCGCGTATGGACTATGAACGAAAAGGTGACGCGTTTCACATGCCCCAGTTTGACTGAGGAAGGATGAACATAGAAGTCCCTGGTGGCGCGCTTCCCGTTATTCCAGTCGGTATCGATGATGAAGCGCTCGCAGACATCATCTGATCGATAAACATTTAACACGACCTTCACATTGAGGTCGTCGCCCCCGAACACGTCAAAGTAAATTCTCCCCCAGCGCACGTAGAATAATTCTTTGAAATCATTCGTACGCGAGTGACTGGCGCCGATCTCGGCATCAGTAGGGAACGCATATTTCTCAGCAAACGGCATGGTCTCTTCTCGTTGTATTGTGGGCTGCCGAGCCGATTAGGCAAAGCCGAATAACGGCTAAGCAGCTCCCCTGTCCTTAAGACGCAATTCTCCGTCTTCGACTGGCCGCCCGGCGTAAGGACTCCACCAACGGCCAAAGAGCCACGCATGGCGACATTACAGGCTCGGCTCAAATTCCACCCAGTAGCCGGTATGATCGGAAACCCGGCCGTAATGATCGTAGTTCGTGAACAGTTCTCCGGCGGCCACCGGTTGCAGCAAGCTGCGCTTTTGCATGAAAACAAAATCGATGCGGCCATCCCGGGCCAGCTCACGGTCGATGTTCACCGACTTCCTGCGGAAGATTTTTTCGAACGAGCTTTTCGCCGCTACCGCCAGGTATTGATCTTCATATTCGCCGCTTCGCACGATCGACTGATAAGCTTCCGAGCCCGCTTTGATATTGAAATCTCCACAGAGGAACGTCGCTGCAACGCGGTCGTCATGCCTTTGGTTAGCCCACGCGCGCAACCGTTCGAACTGATGGAAAAACCCGCCGCTTGGCCAGCTTAAGTGAGCGCTAAATACGTTCACCAAGCCCATGTACGGCACATTGACCTGGACCATCGCGACCTTGCGAGAGTCGATGCTGTGGACATCATGGCTGGAAGACACATAGTTCGCTTCCTTCATGAGAAGATGGTGCTTGCTCAGGACGGCGATGCCTTCCCGGTAGCGCCCAAATCCGATATGCGACCAGTCTGTATACAGATGATAGCGCTGGCGCAGCTGGTCATGGATGATCTTGGCGGCATTGGAGGCCCAGTCCCCACCGCCGTTCCTCCATCGTTCGCCGACCTCCTGCAGACAGACGACATCGATATCGAGGTCGTTGATGGCCCTGGCTATGTTGCTGAACTTCGCCTCTTGATTTTCTTCCTGGTAGCAATGCAGGTTCAGCGTGAGAATTTTCAATCGCCGGCGGCGGGCTACGTAGTTGTAACCGAAATTGTTGTCCCAAATCGTTGCGTGCGGCGTATCACAGCCGATTGCGTACTGAGCCCGAAATGCGTCGTCGATCCTGATCTGGCTGATCCAGATGCTCGTATCATAACGATTGGGGTTTCTTGCGCCGCTCCTGCGCCACTTATCCCAGTGCGTCCTGTAGAAGAAGCAGGGCGTAACCTGCGTGTTTCGCCAGTTGTCCGTCGTCCAGTGAATGTAGACGTGCTTGGGTTGCATGGAGTGACGTACGGCGACCGTGACAGGATAGTGATGTTGCCCCTCCTGCAGAATGGGATTGAAATCCACCTGGAGCAACGGAGCGCTCTTGTCCAGCAGCACACCGGAGTCGGCGTTCGAAAAGTAATTGGATAAGTCGTTCTTGTCCCAGTATTCGGCTCCCAGAACGCGGTAGCGCAGCGCAAATTCGACATCGCCCGGCAGCGAAGCATCGTCCGACGAATTGAATGTCGCCTGGGCGCGCCAGACCTCCCGGTTCGTGCCGGTTGAGCTGAGATAGCCCGCCCGAAGCGTATGCCAAATCCCATCCTCACCTGCCCAGTGAACTTCCACCAGCTTATGGTACGCCAGGTTTTCGATGAGCATGACAAATGCCAGTTCCTGTTGGAGCTGGTTTTTATATCGCGATATTGTATTTACAGCCTGGAGAAGTTGGACGGCTTTCATGGCTCAGAAAGGATTAAGGCCATTCTTTCATGTCGAAGAAAGAACTGGTTCCGGTTGCGGGGACTGCTTTTCCGCTTCGATCGGTGAAGCTTCCGCCGATTATAATCCGCGAAGCGGAGTGGCGCTAAGCTAAAGTTAGGCGCCATTCGGATTTAAAAAGGGTTGCGCGGCTATGCCGCCGTTCCACCCCGAACAAGAGAGACCTGGGGGTGGCGCTTATCTCACGGGTTTCACGCGTCTCGCCGCAAAACGACAATGCGCCGGCGGTTCGGCTAACGATTCGGAAACACGGTAAAACGCCTGTCCCCCGGGCTTGCCGGCTCCATTGGGTGTTTCGGCTTGGAATTCAGCGTAAGTTATTGATACACTGTGGGGATAATGGAGGCCACGCCCGGAATCGAACCGGGGTACGCGGATTTGCAGTCCGATGCGTCACCACTCCGCCACGTGGCCTTGAATCATGTGGTATCATGATCATCGGCACATGAAAAGCGGGTTTGCGGTGCGGCGCAGGCCCTCTGGTCAGTGGCGGGGAATCTTGTTAGGCGAGTAGCAGAATTGCTTTGGAGGATGGCGGCCATATGGATTTTCAGGCGGCGCGGCTCGCGATGGTTGAATCGCAGATCAGGCCAAACGGAGTGCGCGATCCTCTCATTTTGAACGCATTCGCAACTCTGCCCAGAGAAGCGTTCGTCCCGGAGGATCAGAAAGCGCTTGCCTACATGGACGAAGCCGTCCCGGTGATTCCCGCCAGCGACGGATCGCCGCCGCGTTATCTCTTGCCGCCGATGGTTCTCGCCAAGATCTTGCAAAGCGCTGGCCTCTCACAATCGGATCATGCGCTCGATATTGGCGGGGCGACGGGCTACTCTGGAGCTGTGCTGGCTCAGATTTGCGGAAAAGTTGAAGCCCTGGAGATTTCCGAATCACTCGCGGAAGACATGAGGCAGCGCCTGAAAGCAGCGAATGTCGAGCAGGTTTCGGTTCATCATGGCCCGCTCAATCAAGGCCTCGACGCCTGCAAACCCTTTGACTTCATCCTTGTCAATGGAAGCGTGGCTGAAGAGCCAAAAGAGCTATTCGGTCAGCTTGGCGAGGGAGGACGTCTCGCCGTTATCATAAGAAGCGGCTGGCTGGGCCACGCTCATCTCTTTACGAAGAGTTCCGGGGCCGTTTCGGGCCGTCCGATCTTCGACGCCGGGGCCGAATACCTCCCGGGGTTTGAGAAACGTCCGCATTTCGTGTTTTAGGACCGCTTTGACGACGAGGTAATTCGGCAACGGCGATCCGCAAAAAGACAGAAATTGCCCTTGCTGAGAGTTATTTGTCTTTTCTTTGTCGTGCGAGAGTTTAGTGTCCAGCTAGCGATTTGACCGGTGTAAGGGTAAGGGTAAGGGTGTGCGTTTAGTGGATGCGATCTATGAAAACGGGAACATCCAGTGCCGCCAAGAAACAAAACCAACTTCCTCAATTGGCAAACGCTTGGAACTTACTGTTCGGCGGCCGCGCTCATTCTAGCGATAAGCGCCCCTGTCCGTGCGGAGACCTTGAAGGAAGCTTTAACGGCCGCCTATCTTTTCAATCCCACATTGAAATCTGCGAGAGCACAACTTCGTGCTACTGATAATCAGGTTTCTCTCGCTAAATCTGGGTATAGGCCAACGATCTCAGCGCAATTTCAGTATGGCTATGAAGATATCCGTACGAAGTTGCAGGGTGTCGGAACGTCAACGGGAACTATTCCTGTTTGCGCTGGCGCCGTTAACTTCGACGGCACCTGTACCGGAGGCGCCACAGGCCTTCCTCTGAGCTCCTTCGGAGCTAACAGCAATGTTGGAAATGGCACTTCGAACCCGCGGCAGGCGCAGGTTTCGCTCCAGCAGAACGTCTTCGATGGTTTCCGCACGTACAACAACATCAAGGGCGCCGAGGCGCAGGTTGAGGCGGGCCGGGAAGATCTTCGCAACGCTGAAGTAAACATCCTTCTCAATTCCGCAACCGCTTACATGAACGTCGTTCGCGATCAGGCGATTGTGAACCTCCGGCAGAGCAACGTAAAGGTGCTGTCCGAGCAGTTGCGCGCAACGCAGGATCGTTTCCAAGTTGGCGAAGTAACCCGCACCGACGTCGCGCAAGCCGAATCAGGGCTCGCGCAGTCTCAGGCTGATTTGAGTATCGCGCAGGGAACGTTGTATGGTGACCAGGCGCTCTTCGCGCAATTTATTGGCCATCCCCCCGGCACTCTGCGAGACCCCGGCCCTCCGGCGAAGTTGATGCCCAAGACCTTGCAAGAAGCGATTGACATCTCAGAGGCGGAAAGCCCCGGTATTCTTGGCTCTATCTTCCGGGAGCGCGCACAGGAACATCAGGTCAAGGAAGCTAAAGGCCAGCTCCTCCCGACACTGTCATTCAATGCAAGCTATTCGAGGGCTGCCCAGCCGTTCGGCGAGCCCAATGTTACAGATCTTCAAGATACGCGCGTGTTCGGTCAGCTTACCGTGCCGCTTTACCAGGCAGGCAGCGTTTCCGCACAGATCAGACAGGCGATTGAGGCCCTATCTGCGCGCAGGCAACAAGTTGACGAGCAACGCGAGCTTGCAAGACAGAATGTGAGTTCGCAATGGGGACTCGTTCTCGCGGCAAAAGGCAACGTAGCCGCTGGAAAATCTGCAGTCGAGGCCACCCAAATCGCACTTGAAGGCGTGAGGGAGGAAGAAAGGGTCGGGCAGCGCACCATCCTCGACGTGCTCAATTCAGAGCAGCAAAACCTGAACGCCCAGGTGAACTTGGTTTCATTCCAGCGCGACCTTGTTGTCTCGTCTTATGGCGTGCTTGCCTTTGAGGGCCGGCTTACCGCATCCGATATTGCCCTGGAGGCGGAACTCTACGACCCGACTCGCTACTATGGCGAGGTTAAGGACGCTTGGTTCGGCTGGGGCCCGTCAGTGGAGAGCGAGGAGGATCCTCGCGTGGCTCCCGTGATCGACGAAGGCCGTACACCTTGGCAGACTTCAACCGAAGGTCCGGCTTATACGCAATATCTGCCCCAGATCCCCTGATGCGGGGCAGAGCCACACCTGATCAAAAATCGATCATCGGCGCCGCTTATACCCAGAAACTATGGCGCATCTGGCGATCTTGGGGTGGCACTCACCGGCTCACCTCACTAACCTGACCTCGCGGCTTATTCGAGTCGTTCGCTGCTGAGCGGCTTTCGCAGGTTTCACGGCGCGCATACAGGGTCCTTTGCGCGCGAACGTTCGAGGTGAGGTCCAATGAACCGTACAGACCAGGCTCCCGAGCCGACCATGGAGGAGATCCTTGCGTCCATCCGGCTTATCATTTCGGATGACGCCAAGAAGGGGCCTTCGGGACGGGATGACCATCCCATTCGCTCCGCGCCGCCCAGGCCAGAGACCGCGCCTCTCAATTCTTTGCCGGAGGAAGAGGTCCTGGACCTAACCGAAGCGCTTGTTTCCCCCGAGGAACAATCGTTGTCCGGCGATCCCGAAAGCAGGAACGAGCGTCAAGCAAAGCCTGCCATCGCATTCGATGAAGATGCTGCAGAGGCGCATCCGCCAGCGCGACACGACGCTGGCGCCGAGGAACCTGAGGCCACGCAAGCGGCGGATATGCCGCCTCAGCCTGAGGAAGAAGCGCACCAGGATTTCTCGCCTCCTATGCCTCCAGCCTCGCGCACAATGTGGTCGCGCCGGGAGGTTCCGGCCTCTCCCGCGCCCGCTGCTCCAGCCGCTCCGAGATATGAAGCGCCGGCCAGGCAACAGCAAAGGAGCTGGGCTCAGGACGTTCATATGCCCATTCCGGAACGCGGTCCTGTTTCGCTGATACCAGATCAGACGCAAACCCAGGTTCAGGAAACGCCGGACGCAAGGCAAGCCGCCCGGTGGGAGGAGCCCGACAGCGACTCGGATCTGCCAAGGAGTCTTGGTGAAAAAGGTGAGGCCACCGTTGCCGCTATCGCTGAAAGCCTCGCGCGGTCGGCGATAGGAGCCATGAATTCGGATGAGCTTGAGACGGCCGGCGATGTCGACTTTTCAAAGCTTGGCGAGGAGCAGAAGGCCGAGGTGACCGAGTCCTTCGCAAACGCCATTCAAAGAGAGAATGCGTCTCACGATAAGAGGCCGCTTCCCACCCTGCTGGATGAGGTGTTTCGGAAAGACTTCGTCCGGCAGCAAACTCCAATCGCGGAGCCAGCCGGTGACCTGTCCGAGTCTGATGCGTCAGATGGTGACAAGGGTCATGGTAAGAAGGCCGATGAAGAGCGCTTTGGTTCGAGGTGGGGCGTGCCCGCCATGGCGGCGCCGGTCACCGCAAGTTTGCCATCCGCAAAGCCTGTTCGCAACGAACCTCCTGCGAGGGCGGCGCCAGAAAAACCGCCAGTAAAGGCGGCGTCGCCTCGAGAAGCGGAGCCTGTTCGGCCCGCAGCATCGCGCTCGCCCCTCGAAGATGCGGTTCGGGATATGCTGCAGCCCTTGCTGGCGCAGTGGCTGAACGAACATATGCCTCGCATCCTCGATAAGGCGATCCGCGAGGAGATCGCCACACGCGGGCTTTTACCTAAAACAGAGAAATAACAGCGCACAACTCGCGGCTGTCCTTGTCTCGGTTGCATTAGCGGTTGCCGGATGGCAGCCGCTTTTCTAAATCTACCGCAATCGTAGCTCCTATTTCTCTCGATCCCCAATGCTCGAAAAAACATACAATCACGCCGACATCGAACCGCGCATCTCCCAGACTTGGGAGGATGCGCAAGCCTTCCGCGCGGGGCACGCGCTTTCTGTCAACCCAAAGGCCGAGCCCTTCTCGATTGTGATTCCCCCGCCGAATGTGACGGGCTCGCTTCACATGGGGCACGCGCTGAACAACACGCTGCAGGATGTGCTGGCGCGGTTCGAGCGTATGCGCGGACGCGACGTGCTTTGGCAGCCGGTGACGGACCACGCGGGCATCGCAACCCAAAGCCTTGTCGAGCGGCAGCTGACGGAAAAGCAGCAGCCCAGCCGCCGCGAGCTTGGGCGCGAGGAGTTTCTGAAGCGCGTCTGGGCTTGGAAGGAGCACTCGGGCGGGACGATCGTCAACCAGCTGAAGCGTCTGGGGGCGTCCTGCGATTGGTCGCGCGAACGCTTCACCATGGACGAGGGGCTGTCCCGCGCCGTCATCAAGGTTTTCGTCGATCTCTACAATCAGGGGCTTATCTATAAAGACAAGCGCCTTGTGAACTGGGATCCCAAGCTGCAAACCGCGATCTCGGACCTCGAAGTCGTCCCTGTCGAGACAAAAGGGCATCTCTGGTATTTTAAATATCTGATCAAGGATGCTGGTGAGCTTGAAAAGAAGTTCATCATTGTCGCCACGACGCGTCCTGAGACGATGCTCGGCGACACGGCCGTCGCCGTGAACCCGAAAGATGAGCGGTGGAAGCCCTATGTCGGGAAGACTGTGATTCTTCCACTGGTCGGGCGCGAAATTCCGATTATCGCAGACGATTACGCCGACCCCGAGCAGGGCACGGGCGCCGTGAAGATCACGCCCGCGCACGATTTCAATGACTTCGAGGTCGGGCGGCGGCATGACCTTGAGCTCATCAACATCCTGACGGAAACCGGCAAGCTGAACGACAACGTCCCCGAAGCCTATCGCGGGATGGATCGCTTCGCGGCGCGCAAAAAGGTCGTCGCCGATCTCGAAGCGCTCGAACTGGTCGAGAAGATCGAGCCGTATGTGCTCAAAGTGCCTTATGGCGACCGCTCGCATGAGGTCATCGAGCCGTTCCTGACCGACCAATGGTATGTCGACGCGAAGACCTTGGCGCAGCCCGCGCTGGAAGTTGTTCGCGAAGGCAAGACGCAGTTCATCCCTGAGAACTGGCGCAACGTCTACTTCCAGTGGCTTGAGAACATTCAGCCCTGGTGTATCTCGCGTCAGCTCTGGTGGGGCCATCAAATCCCGGCTTGGTATGGACCAGATGGCCATATCTTCGTGGCGCATGACGAAACCGAAGCTCACGCGCAGGCGGCGAAGCATTACGGCAAACCGGCCGAACTGACACGCGACGAGGACGTGCTCGACACGTGGTTCTCGTCTGCGCTCTGGCCCTTCTCAACCATGGGCTGGCCCGACGAGACTCCGGAACTGGAGCGCTATTATCCGACCTCTGTGCTCGTCACCGGCTTCGACATCATCTTCTTCTGGGTCGCGCGGATGATGATGATGGGCATGCACTTCATGAAGGATGTGCCGTTCCGCGATGTCTACATCCACGCGCTCGTCCGCGACGAGAAGGGCGCCAAGATGTCGAAGTCGAAGGGCAACGTCGTCGATCCGCTTCACGTCATGGAGGATTACGGCGCGGACGCGCTGCGCTTCACCATGGCGGCGATGGCGGCGCAGGGCCGCGACATAAAGCTTTCCATGCAGCGTATCGAAGGCTATCGCAACTTCGCGACCAAGCTCTGGAATGCGGCCCGCTTCTGCGAGATGAATGGCTGCGTCCGCCGCGCGGATTTCGATCCGGCCAAGGCGGAAACGATCCTCAACAAGTGGATTTATGCCGAAGCCAACGCGACGGCGGCGGCCGTGACGGAGGCGATCGAGAATTACCGCTTCAACGACGCGGCAAGCGAGGTTTATCGATTCGTCTGGAACAGGTTCTGCGATTGGTATGTCGAGTTCGCCAAACCCGTCTTCATGGGTTCGGACGACGTGGCAAAGGCGGAGACGCAGGCCATGGCGGCCTGGGCGCTGGATGAAATCCTGAAGCTCCTCCATCCATTCATGCCGTTCGTCACCGAGGAACTGTGGGCGGTGCTCGGTGAGAATGGTCCCAGGCGCGACTCTCTTCTCTGCGTTGCCGCATGGCCGAAGGCCGACAAAAACGTGGACCGGAAGGCCGTTTCAGAGGTGAGCTGGGTCATCGACCTGATCAGCGAAATCCGCTCGCTGCGGTCCGAAATGAACGTGCCGCCAGCGTCGCTGCTCCCCCTCACGATGACCGGCGCCGATGAGGAAACGAAGAGCCGCGCCGAACGCTATGAGGGCTTCGTCAGGCGCATGGCCAGGCTGAGCGACATCACTTTTGCCGATACGCCGCCGCAGGGCTCGGCGCAATTCGTGCTCGGCCAGGCGACGATGGCCTTGGCCCTGGCGAATGTGATCGATCTTGCCGCCGAGCGGGAGCGCCTTTCGAAAGAGATCGGAAAGCTGCAAAAGGAAATCGACAAGATCGACGAACGATTCGCCAATGAGCGATTCATGGCGAAGGCTCCGGAGGAAGTGGTCGAGGAGAATCGGGAGCGGAGGGCAGAAGCCGAGGCCGCGGCCAAAAAACTGAAGGTCGCGCTTGAGCGGCTGCAAGCCGTGGCCGCATGAGCGCGGATTTATCCCGATCGCTTGCCTTGACCATGACATTTTTCATGAAAAGAAATCCGATCTTAGCCAGAGGCGAGTAACGGCACAGCGTTATTGTGGCGTGTGGGCCACGATGAGGTGGAAATATCTCAACTGGCCCTTGCGTTCGAAAGCGTGCTCTTGCGTTTTGGATTTCGGGCATTTGTTATCTGGCGCATAACTGACGGGGTAGCGGTAATGGCGCTTATTACACAACACATCGCGGACGTGTCCTCACGGTGAGAGGCTCCGCGCATATGGATAGCGAGACGCTGCAAGCGCTGATCAAGGTCTATCGGGCGCGAGCAAGCACTGATCTCTTATCCATCATCATGGACGAGGCGGAAGGACCACAGGCGCAGGCCGCCGTGCTGGAGCTGTTGCATTCCCTCTCGCCCGAATCTCTTGCGGACAACGAATTCGCTCCGGTTCGCCGCAAGGCTTGCCACTTTTGCCTCGCAGCAGAAGATTACGATCTGGCGGACCGCATAGCCCGTGCCTCCGAGCTTCCAGAGGACCGCGTTTTGCGCGCCCGCGCGCTGCACGGACTTAGCCGCGAGCAGGAAGCCGCCGCGCTCTACCGGCAGGCGATTTTGCAAGACCCTGCGATTCGTAACCGCGACATTGAGCGTCTTTTCGGAATTCGCCCGAGTCCGAACATCACTCCAAGTCCGGCCAAGATCATCCCGCTCAGCACATACTCCTCCAGGCGCGAAAACAAGACCGAGCAGGACCGGCGCGATTCGGCCGCCGATTTTATCGACGATTTCGCAGACGTGGCTGTAACGTTCGGCGATGTCGCCGGGCTCGACGATATAAAAGCAGAGATTCGCCGCCGCATCGTGCTGCCCTACCTAAAGCCCAGCCTTTTCGACCGTTACAAGCAGAAGGCCGGCGGCAATATCCTCCTGTATGGGCCGCCCGGTTGCGGCAAAACCCTGATCGCAAGGGCTACGGCGGGTGAGAGCGATGCTCGTTTCCTGACCGTCAATCCGGAAGACATTATCGACAGATATACGGGCGAGGCTGAGAAGCGGCTGCACGTGCTTTTCGACGAGGCGCGATCGGATACGCCGTCTATCCTGTTTTTCGATGATTTCGACGTGCTCGCGTTTCGGCGCGCTGGCCTCCCTCCGGAGGCGGCGCCGGCTTTGGTTGCGGCTTTCGCCTCCGAACTGGATGGCACACAGAACAATAATGGCGGCGTCCTGACAATAATGGCGACCAACGCCCCATGGGCGCTTGATCACGCCTTGTTTCGGGCTGGGCGGTTTCAGCGCCTGCTTTTCGTCCCTCCCCCGCCGCTGGAAGCCCGAAAACGAATCCTGATGGAAGCGGCATCGAACATTCCCGGCGCCGATAAGGTCGCTTTCGATCGAATAGCCCTGAAGTCAGCCGGCTTTTCAGGCGCCGACCTGCGTGCTCTCGCCGATTGGGTCAGCAATGCATCTCTCACGAAAGCACTTGCGGGCGCTTCCGATGCAGGCATCACAACCGCGCTCTTCGAGGAGGGGCTCAAGCTGTTCGGCCCCTCAACGCCCAATTGGCTTAGCCTAGCCAAGGCGGAAATGAAGCCGATACACCGGCATGAAGCGCTCGGACGCCTCTTCTTCCCACTTTACCGCGCCTGACGCCTGGCGGCGGTGCGCGCCGCCTCGTCGCTTACGGTCTGCCTGTTGCTCAAATAGCACGGGGTGCGGCATCTCTGCCCCGTTTAGGCCATAAAACAGGAACACCATTCCCTCGTCGGCGATCAGGCGGTTTCCGGCAAAAATCTATAAGAGGCTTATGCCATCGAAGCCGTCGGCTGAGTGTGCCGGCGCTTTCCCCAGGCAATAAATTCGTATCTTCGAAGGATACCGGGATTGTTTCCGGTGGAGGGTGCTGTTTTGGACCTTTGGATGCCCGATATGTCGCGTCTGCAAAGTCGCCAAGATTACATCGGTGAGAGCGTAGTGTGCGACAAATCGTTGCAGCCGCGTTTTCCGGGATCAGGTCACCAAGACAGCATCGCCCAAGGGGATTCCATCCGCCTCGGTAAACGACGCGGCATGAATGCCACAGCGGTTGATGTATTTGACTCTATAGAGCAAGAAGCAAGCAGCGCCAACTTAATTGTTGCTCTGGACGGCGGTATGATCGTTTCTCAAACGGCCGCGCTCGCCTCGAAGTTGCCGGAAAGCGGGCTCGTCCGCTTCCGAATGCCAGGACGATGTCAAAAATTAACTGTATAGCTACGGCATTCGAGTATGGGCGGGAAGCGGGACCGTGGTGGCTTGAGTCGGTTACGCGTGAAGGGGTTACGACGGAAATTGTGTGCCATGCGGATCTCTAAGCGAACTCATTTTTTAAGGGCAATGTCCATTCCGCTCCTCTTTTGTGGAGTGGCGGTAGGTCTTGTCACCGTTCAGACGGCAATCCAGCGGCACGCGGAAAGAGCAAGCGCGGCGGCTCCGCAAGCGAAGCCAATGTCTGAGGAGCGCCACGATACGATCGCCGGTTCGATGGCGAGCGTCGTAGACTTGTCCGAAGCCGCTGGCCAGGGTGACATTGCGGCCCGCGTGGAAATAGGCCGTCGCTCCGCACAGGGACGCGGCATGGACAAGGATGAAGCCAGCGCGGCCGCTTACTTTCGCGGGATCATCAGCGAATATGAAAACATCAGCGCGCGCGACAAGCGCAGTCCGCACGTCGCCGCTGCATTCCTTGAGATGGCGCGGCTCTATAAAACTGGCGTGCCGGAGGCCAATATCGCCGCCAATTCGGCGCAGGCTTTCAGCCTTATCCATCACGCCGCCAGCTATTTCGGAGATCCGATAGCACAGTTCGAGCTCGCCAGGCTTTTGATGAGCGGCGAAGGGGTGACGAAGAATACACGCGCGGGGGCGCAGTGGCTCCTTAGCGCAAGCCGAAAGGGATATGCGCCTGCCCAGGCTCTGCTGGGCAATCTCCTTTGGCGCGGCGGCGACGGCGTGAGGCGCGTTGCGGGAGACGGACTGGGTCTGCTTGCGATAGCGCGCCGCAATGCGCTGGGCGAAGATAAGGCCTGGGTCAACAAGATGTTCGAGACGGCGCGGTCCGAGGCCCAGCCGAGCGAAATTCTTGAAGCGAACGCGTTCATCGTGCAGGAATTGAGTTCTTCGCGCTCCGCCCTCACAAGCGACATCCTCATCAATGCGGAGGAGGGAACTGCGGTTGCGGCCGCGGCCAGCACCCTGAAGGCGTCTCCGGCTGAGCCCGTCATTTCTCAAGGCGCAGCCATATCTGGGACATCGAAAGCCTTGTCGGAGTTGGGCGCCATACCGATGGCCTTTCCGCCAAGCCCCTATGATCCCGCATTGTCAGGAGAAAAGAACGACGGCAGCTCAGCTGCGGGCATTCTCCAGATGTATAAGCCGCAGTCACCGGAAGGGCGCGTCGAGAGTTTCACGCCAACGCGCTATGCGGGCGTCTCCAACTGACATTTTATGATGTCACCGGCGCGGTTATGATCTCACCGGGGTTTCGATCTTGCCCGGCGTGCTGCGGCGGGCGTTGATTTGAGAGCGGAAATCGCTTCCTCGATGTTTTGCGGACGCGAAAAGAAATCTCTCCACGGATTGGATTTCAGGGCCGCCAATCGGCGTCCGATGTTCTCAACGGTAAAGCGCGCTGGCGTCACTGCGGGCCCAAGTTCATCCCAGCTCACCGGCGTTGAAACCGGCGCGCCGGGTCGCGCCCTTGTTGAATAGGCCGCAACGGCGGTCGCGCCGCGCCCGTTACGCAGGTAATCGACAAAGATTTTCCCCCCGCGCGCCTTCTTCGCCATCGTGGATATGTACTTTGATGGCTCGTCTCTTTCCATGGCGAGCGCAATGTTGTGGGCGAACGACTTCAACTCGTTCCAATCCGCGGAAGGCTCCAGATGCGACACCACGTGGAGGCCCTTCCCTCCCGACGTCTTCACGTAGCTTTCGATGCCGAGGTCCTGAATGCGCCGGCGCACCTCACGGGCTGCTTCGATAACATTGGCCCATGCCAAACCCTCGCCGGGGTCCAGGTCGAAAATCAGCATGTCGGGATGTTCGATATCGTCTATGCGCGCCCCCCAGGGGTGAATTTCCAGCACATTAGCCTGCGCGAGATTGATGAGCCCGCGCAGGTCGTGGATGACGATGGCTTCTTCGGTTTTGCCATCCTTCTCCTCGACGTGAGCGATCTCCACCGCGTCCGTGAGCCCCGCGAAGGAATGTTTCTGGTAGAAGCAATCGCCGCTATCTCCGTTCGGGCATCGAACGAGCGCCAGCGGCCTGCCCGTAATGAAGGGGAGGATGTATTCTGCGACCTCGGCGTAATATTCCGCGAGCCCGAGCTTGGTCAGCCCCTGGCCCTCCCAAAGAATGCGGTCCGGATGGGTCAGCCTGATGCCCGCGAATTCGATGTCTCCGCCTTTTGTCGCCTTGGCGGATGCGCCCGCTTTTTTGTTCGGTGGCCGGACACCTGCGTCCTGACGTGGCATTTCGAGTTGCACCTCCGATGCGGGCTTGTCCTCGCGCAGTCCCTTGAATGCGGCCTGCCGCAATCGCCTATCCTGCGTCCAGCCGCGAAACTCGATTTCCGCGACGAGTTTAGGTTCGACGAAAACGAGGCCGCGCCGTTCTTCCGAAGAGAGCGCTTTTGCGAAGGGCGCCGTGCGGATGCGTGAAGGCTGAAGCTCTTTGAAAAGCGATTGCGCCGACCTCTGCGTAAACCCCGTTCCCGTGCGGCCGACGTAAACAAACTCGCCGCCATCGTAGGCGCCGAGCGCAAGCGATCCGATCGCGTTTCGGATTGCGGTCGAGGGTGTGTATCCCCCAACCACGAACTCTTCGCGATTTACGCATTTGCTTTTTGTCCATTCGCCGGAGCGGCCTGAACGGTAAGGCGCATCGCGCCGCTTGCTGACAATGCCTTCGAGGCCAAGGCGGCAAGCGTGCTCGTACATGGCCTGCCCGCTTCCGACGACGTGATCGGAATAACGCAAGGAGGGATGCCTGTTCGAGCTCAGGAGCTTGGCGAGAATAGCTTTCCGGTCATCGAGAGGTACGTCGCGGAGGCTATACCCGTCGAGATAAAGCAGGTCGAAAGCGATGAAGACGGCGGCGGAGGCTGTTTTGCGTTCGGAAAGCGCTTCCTGCAACGCGGAAAATCTCGACACCCCATTTTCGTCTTCGACAACCGCCTCGCCGTCGACGAGCGCGGACGTTGCCGGGAAATTCTCGAAGGCCTCCGCAATGCCTGGGAAGCGCTTAGTCCAATCCAGGCCGTTCCGTGTGAGAAGCCGAATGCTTTCGCCTTCGATCGCCGCCATGAGCCTGTAGCCATCGAACTTGATCTCATTCAGCCAAGACTCGCCCTCGGGCGGCTTCTCCACCAAGAGAGCGAGGCACGGTTCGACACATTCGGGAAAGTTGGCCTTCTTCGCCCCTTTGATCGAGGCCGGATTTACGGAGGGATCGCCGCCATGAGACGGAGCGGGCTTCTTCGAGCGGCGCACGCGCTCGCCATTGGCGGAGGCATCGCCTGCGGGTGATAAGTCGCCCCGAACGAGCCCCCCCGCCGAGGACCACACGGCGCTTTGGTCTGCGGCAATCTCATCCATCGTGCGGCGTGTCGCCACCGAGTCCGGCGCCGCTTCCAGGATGTCTTCCGCCGCTTCCGGATGGGCGAATTCGTCGTCGGATTTGAAGAGGAGCCATTGCTCCTTCTTGTCGCTTGGCCGCGGCTTGGTGCGAACGAGATGCCAACGGCCGTGAAGTTTTTCCCCGTCGAGCTCGAAGGCAAGGTGGCCTTTGGCGTAGCCCTTTGCGGGGTCGCCTTCCGGGCGCCAAAACCCGCGATCCCAGATCATGACGGCGCCGCCGCCATATTCGCCTTTCGGAATGATCCCTTCGAAATCGCCATAATCGATGGGGTGATCCTCAACATGGACGGCTAGGCGCTTGATATGCGGATCGAGGCTCGGCCCTTTCGTGACAGCCCAGCTCTTGTAGACGCCGTCGAGTTCGAGGCGGAGATCGTAATGAAGCCTGCGCGCCGCGTGTTTTTGGATGACGAAGCGAAGATCGGGACCGGCTTCCTTACGAATGCCGCTTGGCTCCGGCGTCCTGGAGAAGTCCCGCATTTCCCGGTAGCGGCTGAGGTCGCCTTTCACGGAAACGGCAGCTTCCGGTTTTCCCGGGGGCGGCCTCTTCGGTTTTGCCGGCGTTGGGGAATCGGCGCGCGGCATCAACGCCGTCCAGTCTTACGGGCTGGCTTTGCTGCGGCCGAAGGCGAGGACGCCGCATCGTCGCTCTTCGCGGGACCGGTTCGCCTCGGCTCGACCCTTGCCTCCGCGGCATTCCGCAGCCGCCCGCCCTCGCTCGCCGGAGCCTTCGCGGTTTTCCTTGCGGGTTTTGGCTTCTCTCCCTCAACTGCGGCCTGCTGCGCCTCTTTGGCGCCGGTTTCCGCAGCGATCGATCTCCGCAGCGCATCCATGAGGTTGACGACATCGGCCGGCCGTTGCGGCTTCTGGGCTTCGATGGGCCGGCCCGCCTGTTTGGCGCGGATCATCTCAATGAGCGCGTTCTCGTAGCGGTCTTCGAACTTCGTAATGTCGAAGTGGCTCATCTTCGTCTGGATGATGTGCTTGGCGAGATCGAGCATCTCGGCCGAAATTGTGACGTCGGGGATATCGTCGAAATAGGCGTCGTCGTCCCGGACCTCGTAATTGTAATGAAGCGCCGTCGCGAGAATGCCCTTGTCACGCGGCTCCAGCACGAAAAGGCGCTCGCGCCTCGCTATGACGGCGCGGCCAAGGCCGACAACCCCCTGCCCTTCCATCGCCTCGCGGATGACCGCGAAAGCTTCCTCGGCCACCTTGTCGTTGGGAGCCAGGTAATAGGCGCTATCGAGATAAACGGAGTCGATTTCGCTCCTCGGCACGAAGCGCTCGATCTCGATCGTGTGCGAGCTTTCGATCTCCACCGCATCGAGGTCTTCGTCCTCGATCACGAGATAATCGTTTTTCGCGATCTGGTAGCCGCGCACGCGATCTTCGCGCTCGACCGGCTCGTTCGTGTCGGTATCGACCATGAGCTGGCGAAGCCGGTTGCTTGTCTCCCGGTTCAGCCAATGAAAAGAGATGCGCTCGCTTCGGGAGGTCGCGGGGAAGAGCGCGACCGCGCAGGAAACCAGCGAAAGTTTGAGATAGCCTTTCCAGTAGGGGCGGGGAGCCATACGCGGAACTCCAGTGGCTTGCGCTTCGGCGCGATGACGTCGTTTTCGCCTTCCCCGTCTCTTATTATGTTGACGGTCTTCCAAAGAACGCAAGGGCAAGAAAGCAAGTTCCGGTTTAGCCCAGAGAAAAACTGCAAAAGAAAAGGAGAACAAAGCCGAGTTCGTCTTCTGTCGCGCAGCACTATAGTGATGAGTGAAGGGCTCGGGACCACGCACCGGCCCCCCGTGTTTAGCGTGAGAGAGACCACGTTAAGCCAGGGGAACTGTCATGCCGCTGCCGATCGAACCACCCACGGGGAAAGTTATCGTCATCACCGGCGCAAACCGGGGTATCGGGCTTGCAGCCGTCCATGAACTGCAAAAGCGCGGCGCAAAAGTCGTCGCGGGTGTCCGGGAGCCGCATAAAATGCCGCCGATTTCCGGCGTTACGGTCCTCAAGCTCGACGCGCGGAACGCGGAAAGCTGCTGGACTTTCGTGGCGAAAGCCGAGGGGGAGCACGGCCGCATCGATGGCCTGATCAACAACGCGGGAATCTTGCTGGACCATAAGACGCCCGTTCTCGATCTTTCCGAGGATGATTTGAAGCGCGTCCTCGAAGTTAACCTCATCGCCCCCATCCGGCTTTGCCAGCTCGTGACGGCGGGGATGCTAAGCCGCGGCTACGGACGCATCGTCAATGTCTCGTCCGGCCTCGGCGCCATCACAGACATGGGCGGCGTTTATCCGTCCTACCGGATGTCAAAGCTTGCGCTCAATGGATTCACGCGCATCCTCGCCGCAGAACTCGGCCAGAAGAACAATGTGAAGGTCAACAGCCTCGATCCCGGCTGGGTCAAAACCGGCATGGGCGGCGCGGACGCCACGCGGGAGCCTTCGGAACCGGCCCGCGAGATAGCGGACCTTGTCTCGATCTCGGGGGATGGCCCGTCTGGCGGCTTTTTCTACCAAGGCGAGCCGCGGGAGTGGTGAGGCTGCGCCTCGACATGACGTTCCCGCGAACCGCTCTCACGCCTCAGCACGCACTTATCCACAGAAGGGGTCCTACCCGCACCCGTTAAAGTTGCGTCAACGCAACAACTAAAAGTCGAACAAACGGATTTACGCAACCTTCATGCAATTTGGGGGTGAATGCCGGCTTCATCTCGTTTAGACCCATGATTGTGTAAAATTGAAAACACTATTCAGGGTAGCGGAATGAAGCCTTTCATGGGGATTTTAGCTGGCTGCGCTTTCGCGGGTGGAGTTCAAGCAAGCGAGCTGATGTACACCCCTATTAATCCCACATTCGGCGGAAATCCGTTGAACGCCTCGCAGTTGCAGGCCGTGGCAAGCGCGCAGAAACCGAACGCCCCTACAACGAAGGCCACACAGCAGAGCACCTCGCAGCAATTCCTGCAGATGCTTCAGTCGCAGCTCTATGCGAGCCTCGCGAACGCGGTTTCGACCGCGATAACGGGCACGAACGCCCAAGCCGCGGGGACCATCAAGCTCGATAATATGCAGGTGTCCTGGGTCACCATCGACGGTCAGAAACAAATAACGATGACCGATTACAGCACCGGCCAAATTACCCAAATAACGCTGCCTTCTGTTGGGTCATAGAGGCATCACTCCTTTCAGCATAGACCTTTACAGCTGGAACAACACTGGCGACCCAAGAGGATTTTTGCATGCGTCTGGCGTTTTCATTTTTTGCAATACTTCCTTTTCTGGTCGCTTCGTCCGGCTGCGCCGAGCTGAGCCGGGCGGGCTTTGATGTCGCTACCCCCGGCAGCGGTCTGCTTCCGCCAAGGCCGGGCGCCGTCACCGAGGCCTCGATCAGACTGCGCGATCTGCCGCCGCCAGCGGCGCCCGTCGCAATCGCCGTCTATGGTTATGGCGATCAGACCGGCCAGATGAAACCCGTCGCTCCGACGGCGACGGTCGCGCCCCTCTCCCGCGCTGTAACACAAGGCGCGACATCGATCCTCATCAAGGCGCTGCAGGATGCCGGCAGCGGCGGGTGGTTCACAGTGGTGGAGCGCGAGCGGCTCGACAATCTCTTAAAGGAGCGCCGCATCATCGCCGACATGCGCCAGCGCTATCTGGGCGAGCAGATCGTCAATCCCGAGGCGCTGCCGCCGCTGCTCTTCGCCGGCGTCCTCCTCGATGGCGGCATCATCGGCTATGACAGCAACACGAAAACCGGCGGCATCGGCGCGAACTATCTGGGGATCGGCGGCGACGCCACCTACAGCGAGGACACGGTCACAGTCTATTTGCGCGGCACGAGCGTGAAGAGCGGCCAGGTTCTCCTCTCGGTCGTCGCCACCAAGAAGATCCTATCCTACGGCTTGGACGGCAACGCCTTCCGCTATGTGACCTTCAACCGGATTCTGCAGGCCGAGGCCGGCTTTACCCGCAACGAACCGGGCTCGCTGGCCGTCGAACAGGCGATAGAACAGGCCGTTCTGCAGTTCATCATCGAAGGGTCGGCCCGCGGCCTCTGGGCATTCCGCGATAAGACCTTCCAATCCCACATCCTCGAAGACTATGAGCTGAGCTATTTGATGGCTCAGGCGAAGGCGCCGCCGAGCAAGGACGGCGGGCAGACGAAGGTCGCGGCTGCGAAAGGCCAGGCTCCGACGCCCGCAAAGACGGCTGGCGCCGCTCCTCAGCCTGCCGCAGCAGGATCAGGCCAGCAGAAGCCCTCTTCGCAGCAGTCTTCGCTGCCTGCCCCAGCAACGGGACCGCAACCCCAGCAGGCGCCGCGTCTGGCTCAAGGCGCGGGACAACTGCTGCAGCCCGCGTCGCCGATGCTTACGGCGGCGGCTGGCGACAGGCAGCCCCTGCAGCTACCGCCGGCTCCGCAAATCATAGTGCAGCCGCGAACGCTTGAGGACGAAGTACCGATCGCCGTGCGCTAGGCGAGGAAGAGATTTCCCGTCCGGCAGGCGAAGGCTGCCCACTGGCCGGGAGATGGAGGCGGGGCGGATTGCTCTGCGTCCAAACGGAGAGGCTGTGGCGGCGTTGGAGCCGATCCACCCGATCCGGACCTGGGGTGAAGACCCCGCAATCCAAAACCAACTCTTGGAGTCACCTTATGAAAAAAGTACTTTTGATTTCCGCCTCAGTGCTGGCTCTTTCGGCC
>JBAVVQ010000203.1:0-2616 GCA_049697375.1 Rhodomicrobium sp. | reverse complement strand
GTATCGGGTTCGTGCAACCAGGCGCTCACCGTCTCCGGCAGCAGTAGGTGTGACGGTCCGGTAGCATCCAATGTCCTAACCGCGACACGGGCCAGAGGCAGCAACCTTAGAATGATCCGCGCATGCGCAACTATCCGCCGCTTTTGCGGAAGTGGTAATTTCAGGTTCTGGGTGATTTGTTATCTACGTATATGGAGATACACACGAAGAATAATAAGGTCCATCAAGCGGCTTACGAGGATATTTCTTGTGATTTAACACGTGAATTTATTTGATGAGAGTTTCTTCTAGAGGCTTGTCTTATAGAGTTGCTCCCCAATATACTTTTTATGGCAAACTCAAAATACGCCACGGCCTAGACAACACTATGGCCTCGATCAATTATGTTTATTTAACTCGCGGAAGGTCTTGTTCAGCCTAACGTGGAGGAGGCGGATTTGTCCCACAAGTTCGCCATCGGCCAAACAGTCCATCTTGCCCTAAACAATGCGCACGCTGTTGCAGGGGATTACGAGGTCCGTCAATTTGAGCCGCGTTACCGCCGGTGCGACCGTGTTGTCACTGAAAGCGATTTGACGCTGGCGCAAGCGACTGCGAACCTCTGATAATCGGTTTCACGTTGCGCATGTTAAGCTGACTATCAATGTCTTTACTATGAAATTTGTGTGTTAATTCTGCTAAAAAATCGAGGTCGTCATGTCTTCTCAACCCTATCTTAGAGCAGCGGATGATGGGACTTATGAACTTCTGGTCCCGTCCAGAGGTTCCGTACATATTCTTCCATACTGCTTCCACACAGACGAAGACGCGGCGAACTGGCTCGCCAGCCGCAAAGGCCGAGAGCAAATCCAGCAAATCCACGCGAAATATGAAAAAGCGGGAGCGCGTTAGCAGCCGTTATGCGCCTCAAACGCAGCCGGTCTGCAAATTCCGTTACAAAGAAGCTGTAGCCATTCTAAAAAGTGACCGGCAATTCTATTGACAGCCCCGCTTGCACCCTACTAGCGGTTCAGACTCTAACACTTGGAACCGCCACAAAAGCCGCAAGCAATTGAAATTGCTTGATGTACGGCGGACTCTTCCGTTTCGGCTTTTCCACTAGCTGATAGCACAAACGATTAACGGACCTCAAAATTAGCCATGACTGTTTTGCCTATTTTGCGCGATGCTAGCGCTTATAGCTTCTTTTTTGATTTCGATGGCACTCTTACCGAGATCGCCGAAACACCCGGCGCGGTCGTTGTTGATGAGCGCGTACGGGAGGCGTTAGATACTTTGTTCCAGACCGTCTCAGGAGCGGTCGCCATTGTGACCGGCAGGGAGATCGAGGCCATCGATCAGTTTCTTGCGCCGCTGAAGCTGCCTGTAGCTGGGGTTCACGGCTTCGAACGCCGCAACGGCGAGACCACGGTCTCGGCAACCGCTGCCGAAGAAAGCGCGGCGCCCTCCGTCGAAAAAGTTCTCTCGTCGTTCGTTAGTCATAACCCAGGTCTGCTCCTGGAGAAAAAGCGCGGGGCCATCGCCTTGCATTACCGTCTCCGCCCGGAACTGGAAGCGCTTTGCCTGTCGCTTGTGGAAGACCTCGCCGCCCGGCTCCCGGATGTAGTGCTGACGCGCGGGAAGATGGTCGTCGAAATGCGCTTGCACGCGGCGACAAAAGGGACGGCAATAAGCGATTTTCTTCAGGAAGAACCCTTCAAAGGCCGGCTTCCCTTTTTTGCAGGCGATGACGTCACGGACGAGGACGCGTTCACGGCGGTCAACGCCATGGACGGGATCTCGGTCAAAGTGGGCCCAGGCCAAACATCGGCGAATTCCCGCGTCAGCAACGTCGATGAGTTCCTCAACTGGCTCACCATCACCGCTCAAATGCTCAAAGGAACCTCGTAGACATGAGTAATCTCGATCTCGGCCTTATCGGAAATTGCGCCATCAGTGCTCTCGTCGACAAACAGGCCCGGATCGTTTGGTGCTGCCTTCCACGGTTCGATGGCGATCCAGTGTTTCACCAGCTTCTCGGCAGCGCGAGCTGCGATCCGGATGATGGCGCCTTCACGGTTGGAGCTTGTGGACTTCAAGAGTTGCGAGCAGTCTTTGTTCCCGATACCCGGCATTATGCGCGAAGATGACGACCAGCCCGTGGACTGCGGTGGTTTTGCCACGCAAATTCATAGAGCTCGGCGATGGTCAAGCCTTCCATCGATTGGAGCAAAGCCTCCTTGGAAGGCTGGATCAGTGCATACACCGCAACATGCCTAAGAATGATGGCTCTCGCTGCGACTTCAGCCGCGCCCGGCGGCTTCGAAACCGGGACATCGTATCCTGCCTTTTGCAATTCAGCTTCATCCATGAGGCACCACTGATCGATGCTCAAAATCCGAACTGCCGCACCACCAGCATGCGCGAAAGCTGGAGCCTTTGATTGCGTTTTATAACACAGGATGGCATGGCTCATGGCGAAAATAGACATTCACCGGCAGCGCGAACCATTGCGGCTTTGAATACTTACGAATCAGCGCCGCTCCAAATTGACTGGGGGTCGCGGGTGCCGGGCTTGGTGCGCTTGCTCACGGCAGCTTTTGGCCCACCTTCACCGTCTGAGGCTCGATCCATGGT
>JBAVVQ010000202.1:0-2235 GCA_049697375.1 Rhodomicrobium sp. | reverse complement strand
CCGCGCTATGTTGAGGATGAAGCGGCGGCCGCGGTCGCGGAATAATCGCCGCTTTGTCATGGCCGGGCTTGACCCGGCCATCCAGTATCACACCCAGGATCGTGATCCGACTTCAAAAGACGGACTGTAGCTTTACGCGGAAATACGCCATGTTGATCGACAGCCATTGCCATCTGGATTTTCCCGACTTCGCGAGCGAACTGGACGCGGTCGTCGGCCGCGCGAAGAGCGCGGGCGTGGGGCATATGCTGACCATTAGCACGCGCGTGCGAAAGTTCGACGAGGTGCTTGCGGTTGCGGAACGCTTTCCCGAAGTGACCTGCTCGATCGGGACGCATCCCCACTACGCGAGCGAAGAGCGTGACGTCACCTTGGCGGAAATCGTCGAACCGGCGCGCAATCCGCGTGTCGTCGCCATCGGCGAGGTGGGGCTCGACTATTTCTACCAGAAGAGCAGCCGCGAGGATCAGGAAGCAGGCTTTCGCACTCACATCGCCGCCGCCCGGGAAACCGGCCTTCCGGTTGTGATCCACACCCGCGACGCCGATGAGGATGCCGCGCGCATCCTTCGCGATGAGATGGGACGCGGCGCCTTCAAGGCGGTTCTTCACTGCTATACGGGAGGGCGCAAGCTGGCGGAGACGGCCCTCGAACTCGGGCTCTACATCTCATTTTCGGGGATACTGAGCTTTCCGAAATCCGGCGAACTGCGGGAGCTTGCCGCCTCAGTGCCTCTCGACAGGCTGCTCGTTGAAACGGACGCGCCATACCTTGCGCCGCAGCCGCATCGCGGGAAGAGGAACGAGCCCTCCTATGTGCGGCACACCGCCAAGGTTCTGGCCGATGTCAAAGGCGTGAGCGAAGCCGGTGTCGCGAACATCACGACAGCGAATTTCTTCAGGCTTTTCGCAAAGGCGAAAGCGGCTGCGAACGGCTCCATCCAAGACAGCGGCGCGGCGCCCTTGTAATGCTATCGTTGGCATCCTGGATGCATTCTTCAGGCGTGCCGCGGGCCGGCCAAGCAAACTTCGCTAATCTGGCCAACGGATTGTCATCCCGGCCAAGCGAAGCGCGAGCCGGGATCGCAAAAAAATAGGCGCTTCCATCTGTTACGATCCCGGATAAGGCTTCGCCTTTCCGGGACGACGGCGGCGGCGAGCCGTTGGCGCGTCCAGCAGTTTGCTTGGCTTTATAAGCGGAGTCACGATGACCCTTCGTATCACGATCCTCGGCTGCGGCTCTTCCCCTGGGGTTCCGCGCGTCGGCAACGACTGGGGCGCGTGCAATCCCGACAATCCGAAAAACCGGAGGCGGCGTAGCTCATTGCTCGTCGAAAAGATTGGTCCAAACGGGCGCACCGTTGTCCTTATCGATACGTCGCCGGACCTTCGCGAGCAATTCCTGCAGGCGGGCGTGACGCGCCTCGACGCCGTGATCTATACCCATGACCACGCCGACCACACACATGGGATCGACGATCTCAGGATGCTTTGCTATATGCAGCGCCGCCGCATCGACGTGTGGGCCGATCCGCGGACGCTCGCCATTCTACGCAGGCGCTTCGACTATTGTTTCGAGACGCCGCCGGGATCGAGCTACCCCGCCATCGTGCAAGGCCATGTGATTGAAGACCTCGCGCCAGTGACAATCAGCGGGCCGGGCGGCGATCTGGTGTTTCAGCCTTTCCGCCAAATCCACGGAGACATCGATTCGCTTGGGATACGCGTCGGGGGCGTCGCCTATTCGTGCGATCTGAATGATCTGCCCGAGGACTCGCTGCCTTATCTGCGCGGCCTGGATGTCTGGATCTTGAACACGCTGCGCTACACGCCCCACCCAAGCCATCTCACTATGACGAGGGCGCTCGCCTGGATCGAGCAGGTCAGGCCAAAGCGCGCCATTCTAACCCATTTGCACGTCGATCTGGATTACGATGAATTGGCGGCACAGCTTCCGGATGGGGTTGTGCCTGCGTATGACGGAATGGTTCTGGAATTTTAAGCAGGGCGCGCTGACAGGGTGCGAGCGAAGCGCTTTTTGCGCGTCCCAGCTTGGCAAGGGATCGTCGCCGCCGCCGTCATCCCCGAAAGGCGAAGCCTTATCCGGGATCGTAATACATTGGAGCACCTGCCTTTTTTGCGATCCCGGCTCGCGCTTCGCTTGGCCGGGATGACGAACCGCGAAGCGCCCGGGCCGCCCGCTGGCCGGATCGGCTGCGCCTGCTTGGGCCGAGGC
>JBAVVQ010000201.1:0-3952 GCA_049697375.1 Rhodomicrobium sp. | reverse complement strand
GGTAAGAGCTGACGGATCGCGTCCAACTGGCGCTCGGCTAGGCGCCGGCGGACGGCCAGCGGCGGGAGGCCCGCGGCCTGCTTCTGCGCCAGTTCTGGAGATCGGCGCCCGGCCTGAACGGATGCGTGAGGGTGAACTTGCCCTCAAGTCCCGTCCAGCTGATGCCGAAGAAGAAGATCGCCGCGTGAAGCGTGGCGGCCTGCCCGGGAAGGCGCCGGAGCGCGGCGCTACGCCGGTGAAGAAAACGGCCGTAGATCAGCGCCTTGGCCGGCAGCGGCTCACGCTTTCAAACGCCCTCGACGAGCAACAGCGAGAACGAAGCCTCGCCTCTCTCAAACGCCAGCGGGAACGCCAGAAGCTTCAGGCATTGGGCGGCGCTCGGCAGGAACGGGTCAAAATTCAGCGCATGGTGCAGTTGCCAGAAGCCATCACAATCCAAGAACTCGCCAACCGTATGGCCGAGCGCGCGGTCGACATCATCAAGTTCCTGATGAAGCAGGGACAGATGTTGAAGATCAACGACGTGATCGATGCTGACACGGCGGAGCTCGTTGCGGCCGAATTCGGTCACACGGTGAAGCGCGTTTCCGAGGAAGATGTCGAAGAGGGCTTCATTGGCGAGGTTGACGCCGCAGAGACACTGAAACCGCGCGCAGCGGTCGTGACCATCATGGGCCACGTCGATCACGGCAAGACGTCGCTGCTCGACGCCATCCGGCAGGCGAACGTGGTTGCGGGTGAAGCTGGCGGCATTACGCAGCATATCGGCGCCTATCAGGTCACCACCCCCGCCGGTGATCCCATTACCTTTATTGATACTCCTGGCCACGCAGCCTTTACGGCCATGCGCGCCCGGGGAGCGAAGGTGACGGATATCGTTGTGCTCGTCGTCGCCGCTGATGACGGTGTCATGCCGCAGACGGTGGAGGCGATCAATCACGCCAAAGCCGCCGGCGTCCCTATTATCGTCGCGATCAATAAAATCGATAAGCCTGATGCCGACCCCTTACGCGTCCGGACCGATTTGCTCTCTCACGATATCGTCGTGGAAAGCGTGGGCGGCGACACGCTGGAAGTCGAGGTCTCGGCGAAGCAGCGGCTCAATCTCGACAAGCTACTGTCCGCGATCAACTTGCAGGCCGAAGTGCTTGAGCTGACGGCAAATCCTGACCGGCCAGCTGAAGGCATCGTCATCGAGGCAAAGCTCGAGCGCGGGCGCGGTCCGGTAGGCACCGTACTCGTTCAGCGCGGCACATTGAAGGTCGGCCAGCTCATCGTGGCAGGGCGCGCCTGGGGCCGTGTACGCGCCTTGATCGATGACAAAGGTGACAACGTGGTCACCGCGGGGCCATCCACGCCTGTGGAGGTTCTCGGTTTCGACAGCGCGCCCGAGGCAGGCGATCAGCTCGCCGTGGTCGATAGCGAGGCCCGCGCCCGCGAACTGACCGAGCACCGCGTCCGCAAGCTTCGCGATGTGAGAGCGGTTGGCGCTGGAGCCCGCACGCTCGAACAGATGATGAAGCAGGCGGCGAAGGGCGGGAAGAAAGAGTTTCTGCTCATCATCAAGGGCGACGTGCAGGGCTCCGTGGAAGCGATCAACGCCGCGCTTGAGAAGCTTGGCACGGACGAGGTGGAAGCCCGCATCATCCACTGGGCCGTCGGCGGCATCACGTCCTCCGACGTCGCTCTTGCCGAGGCTTCCGGGGCTGTGATCACCGCCTTTAACGTCCGAGCCGATGCGCAGGCCAAGCAGCAGGCTGAGCGCGACGGCGTCGAAATCCGCTACTACAACATCATCTACGACCTCGTGGACGATGTGAAGAAAGCCATGTCGGGTCTTCTCGCGCCGATCACGCGCGAAGAGTTCCTCGGCAATGCCGAGATCCTCGAGGTGTTCAACATCTCGAAGGTCGGCAAGGTTGCGGGTTGCCGCGTCACCGACGGCAAGGTCGAGCGCGGGGCGAATGTTCGCCTCATCCGCGACCATGTGGTGATCCACGAAGGCAAGCTTTCCACGCTCAAGCGCTTCAAGGACGAGGTCCGCGAAGTGGTTGTCGGTCAGGAATGCGGCATGGCGTTCGAGAACTACCAGGACTTGAAGCAGGGCGACACGATCGAGTGCTTCCGCACACACATCGAGACGCGCTCGCTGTAACAGGAGAGCCTGCCCGCGCAGGCGCAAGGGGAAGCGGTCATGTCACCCCGCGATGGCCTCCGGCAATTACTCGGGATCGAACATCCGATCCTCCTCGCGCCCATGGCCGGACCGGGAACTGCGGAGCTTGCCATCGCCGTGTCGGAAGGAGGCGGCCTTGGAAGCTTACCGTGCGCCATGCTCTCGCCGGAAGAGATCAAGGCGCAGGTGCAGGTCATCCAGCAGCGCACAAGCCGCCCTTTCAATCTTAACTTCTTCTGCCACAAGCCGCCAAAGGTGGACGCTCAACGCGGGGACGCCTGGAAAAGCCGTCTGGCCCCTTACTATCGCGAATTCGGGCTCGATCCTTCGGCGCCGGTTCGGGCCGCCAACCGCTCGCCGTTTGCCGAAGTTCACTGCGAGTTGATCGAGGAGTTGAGGCCCGCCGTCGCCAGCTTTCACTTCGGTCTGCCGGAAGAGCGGCTGCTCGCTCGTATCAAGACGGCGGGGTGCAAGGTCCTATCCTCCGCGACGACCGTAGCGGAAGCGCGTTGGCTGGAAGCGCGCGGCGTCGACGCTATCATTGCCCAAGGGGCTGAAGCCGGCGGCCATCGCGGCATGTTTCTCACAGACGATGCGATGGCGCAGCCAGGGACGTTCGCGCTCGTGCCCCAGGTGGCGGACGCTGTGAAAGTTCCCGTCATTGCATCTGGCGGCATTGCCGATGGCCGGGGCATCGCTGCGGCTTTCGCGCTCGGCGCGAGCGGCGTCCAAGTCGGCACGGCCTTTCTTTTCTGTCCCGAGGCGAAGCTGCCAGCGCCTCATGCGCGCGCCCTCGGCGAGGCTCGCGATGATGGAACTGTGGTGACGAATGTCCTGACAGGGAGGCCGGCGCGCGGCTTCTATAATCGCGCCATCCAGGATCTTGGCCCCATGGCAGCCGATGCGCCTGAGTTCCCGTCTGCAGCGACCGCCCTCGCCCCGCTGCGCGCTCATGCTGAAGCGCAAGGATTAGGCGATTTCTCTCCGCTGTGGGCTGGACAGGCCGCCGCCCTTGGCGGCCGGACCATGCGGGCTCAGGAGCTGACCTGCAGCCTTGCCCTTGAGGCGCTCGCCGTGGTTAAGGCTTTGAATGGTTGAAATCGCGGCCGCGCTCGCCATTTCCTGCGGGGCGCTCACGCTGCTTCAACGGGAGTTCGAATTTGCACGACAAAAGCGCCGCTTGGAGCGTGAGCGTTTCGAAGGGCGTGCGCGAAATTCGCGAGGATGATTGGGACGCTTGCGCGAATCCGCCGGACTGGCCGTACAATCCTTTTCTGGGCCATGCCTTTTGGTTGGCGCTTGAGGAAAGCGGATCGGCATCGCCCCGGAAAGGCTGGGCTCCGTGCCATCTTGTGCTAAAGGACGGGGGCGGCGCGATTGCCGCGATCATGCCGTGCTATCTGAAATCCCATTCCTACGGCGAATATGTTTTCGACCGCTCCTGGGCTGTCGCTTATGAGCGAGCCGGGGGCCGATATTATCCCAAGCTGCAGACCTCAGTTCCATTCACGCCGGTTTCGGGACGGCGCATTCTCATTAGCCCCGGGGGTCCCGAAGGTAAGGCGCGCGCGCTGCTCTCGGCCGCGGCAGTGGATGTCGCGAAGCAAAACCGCGCCTCATCCTGGCAGATGACCTTCGCAACAAAAGAGGAATGGGAGGCGCTCGGCGCGCTCAACCTTTTGCAACGAACGGACACGCAATATCACTGGCATAATCGCGGTTATGGCAATTTCGACGATTTTCTCTCCGCGCTTGCGTCCCGCACGCGCACGACGG
>JBAVVQ010000200.1:0-5289 GCA_049697375.1 Rhodomicrobium sp. | reverse complement strand
AAAACAAGATCCTAGTGTGGCTTATGTCTCGCAATTGCCTGTGAGAGCATGCCGCAAAGTTGGTAGGCAATTGCGAGACGCCACACTAGCGCGCTGAGACATGGCGTTTCATACCTGCTCAGTCCAGCTTTCGGCTGCTGCGGCTTATAGCGCTCCTTCATCCTCCATCGGTTCCTCGAAACAATGCGCGACAAGGGCGATCGCCAACACATCCACATTTCGGGCGCCCGCTGACAGGAGAGCAGTGGCGCAGGCATTCGCCGTCGCGCCGGTGGTCATGACATCATCGATCAGCAAAACGCGCTTGCCGAGCACCGCTGTTCGGCCGCTGCGGCTGACACCGAACGCATCCGCCACATTGTGCTGGCGCGCATCTTGAGCAAGGCCAACCTGCGCCCTCGTTCGCTTCGCTCTCTGAAGGGACGTGACGCAAGCGGGGACGCCCGATACCCGGCTCAAGCCTTTAGCCAGAAGCGCGGACTGATTGAAGCGCCGCTGCAACAGCCGGAGGCGGTGAAGTGGAACGGGGACAAGAAGATCGGCATCATCGAGAAGAGTCCGTCCGGCCTCGCGCATCAGTTTTATGAAGAGCGGCAGAGGCTCATGCTTGTCCTCGAACTTGAAGCGCACGATAAGCCGGCGGATGATCCCTCCGTAATGGGCCGCGGCCCGCGCCCGCAAAAATACGGGAGGGTTTGCGAGCGCTTGCATTGAGATATGCGTTTCCGCGCCTTCATAAGCAGGAAGGGGAATGCCGAGCCTTTCGCAAAAAGGCGGCGTGATGAGGTTCATGCCGCTCCAGCATCGGGGACAAAGGAGGTTGTGGCGCGTAATGAGCGCAGAGCAGGAGACGCACACGGGCGGAAGGATCAGATCGGCGGAGTATCGCAAGCCTTCCGCGGCGAGCTGGGTGATGCGCTGGAACATTTACGACGCAAACAGGAATGACTTTTTCTAAAATGCACCATAGATCCGGGTGAAGCCTTTGAACAGCCCCAATATTTTCGATCGCCGCCTTATTCAATCCAATCTCGCGCGAGCCGCGCGTGCGCTGCCACGAACCGACTTCCTGCTGCGCCATGCCGCCGAAGAGATTGCGGGCCGCCTCGAAGGCGTCAGCCGGACCTTCGAACTCGCCGCCGACACGGGCTCCTATCATGGCGTTATGGCCGGCCTCCTCAACGAACGTTTTCCGCGCACAAAGACAATTTCATTGAGCGCCGTTATGGCGCTTGCGGAAGACTGTCCCGCCCCGCGCGCCGTCGCGACTGAGGAAGCGCTTCCTCTCAAGGATGGCTCTCTCGATCTGGTGACGTCGGTTCTATCGCTTCACCTTGTGAACGATCTGCCCGGCGCGCTTATCCAAATCCGCCGGGCGCTTCGCCCCGATGGCCTTTTCCTCGGCGCGATCCTTGGCGGCGAAACCCTCATCGAGCTGCGGCAGGCTTTCGTGATGGCCGAGACGGAAACGCTTGGCGGCGTCTCGCCCCGTATCTTCCCGACGGCCGATGTCCGCGACATGGGCGGCCTTCTGCAGCGAGCGGGCTTCGCGCTGCCCGTGGTCGATTCGGAACGCTTGACCGTAACCTATCCCGCGCCCTTGGCCTTGGTCAGAGAGCTGAAAGCCATGGGGGCCGCAAACCCGCTCGTTGCGCGCTCAAGAAAGCCGATGCGGCGGGATACGCTCACCCAGGCGCTCGAGATTTACGCCGACCGCTTCACGGAAGAGGGCGGCAAGGTGCGCGCGACTTTCGAAATCCTCTACCTTTGCGGCTGGTCGCCTCATGAAAGCCAGCAGAAGCCGCTGAAACCCGGCTCCGCGAAAGCCCGGCTTGCGGAGGCGCTTCGCACAACCGAAATCGCGGCCGGCGATAAGGCCAGCTTCCCGCGGCGCGACCGCGAGGATTAGCGCAACCCGCTTCTCATTCGTCATCCCGGCCAAGCGAAGCGCGAGCCGGGATCGCATAAAGGCAGGCGCTCCAACGTGTTACGATCTCGGACAAGGCTTCGCCTTTCCGGGATGACGGCGGGCCGGTTGCGTGACTGATTGACGATTTCCGCACGAAATGTGATCATCGCATGGATGGATCCGCAATGCGCTCCCGCGTGTCGGGGCGCCGCATTGATCAGCTGGAAACGGGAACGCTGCGTTGGACAAACGGGCGACTCGTATCCTGGCTTCGTTCCTCTTTTTCAAGCCAGCGTAACCGCCCTCAAGGCGAGACGCCAAGATCTTCATCACAAATAGGGAGAAGACGATGCGTTGCAATCGGCGCGATTTCTTGAAGGCTGGCATAGCCTTCTCGGCAGTGACGGCCATTCCTTCAGCTGTTTACCCCGAAAGTGTCCTTGCGCCGCAGCCAGGATCGTGGCGGACTTTCCGCGTAACAACCAAGCTCGACATCCGTCAGCCGAGCGGTCCAACAAAGGCCTGGATTCCTCTTCCGTCCTTAAACGAGAAGGATTGGTTTCGCACCATAGGGAGCCAATGGAGCGCCAACGGCCGCGCGGAAAAACTGCAGGAGCAGCGATACGGCGCCGAAATGCTGTATGTTCAGTGGCGTGATGGTGAAAATACGCCAGCAGTTGAGGTGACAAGCACGATTGCCGTTAGTGATCGCTTCATAGATCTGAGCAGGCCGAGCCCAGCCTCCGAGCTTTCCGCCGCCGAACGTAACCTTTACCTATCCGGCGCCGAGCTCATTCCAGTTGACGGAATTGTCAAAGAAACGTCCGACAAGATTACGGCTGGACAACAAACCGATCTTGGCAGGGCTCGCGCCATCTATGAATGGGTTGTCGAGAACACGTTCCGCGATGGAGCCACACGCGGATGCGGCGCCGGAGATATCGCTGCGATGTTGAAAACGGGCTATCTCGGCGGCAAGTGCGCCGATCTCAACGCGCTCTTTGTCGGTCTTTCCCGGGCAGCCGGAATCCCGGCGCGGGATATCTATGGTATACGAGTCGCTCCATCGAACTTTGGCTACAAGAGCCTCGGAGCCGCCAGCCCGACCGTTACGAAAGCTCAGCATTGTCGCGCGGAGGTCTTCCTGGAGGGGTTCGGGTGGGTTCCGGTCGATCCGGCCGATGTCCGCAAGGTCGCCTTGGAGGAACCTCCAACGCATTTATCGATGGATGATGCGAAAGTCGTCGCCGCGCGGAGGGCCTTGTTCGGCTCTTGGGAGACAAATTGGCTCGCTTACAACTTTGCGCATGATGTGGAGCTCCCTGGATCGCAAGGCCAGAAGCTGGCCTTTCTTATGTATCCGCAAGCCGAAACGGCTGCCGGACGCGTGGATTGCCTTGACGCAGACAATTTCACGTACACGATCGTCGCTAACGAGGTGACCGCTTAACCCTCTCCCGGCGAAAGGGCGCCGGTTCGCTGGCCGGGCCGGAACTATTTTCATAGCTGAGGAAAGCGCCGCTCCGCCACACGTCCGCAAACGCGAATCAGTTAATCTCGCGTTAACGGAGGGCACGTATGGCGAACTTCAATACACATTTAGCGGTGGCGTCAGTTGGAAGCGGACTTTGCGCAACGGTTGCGCTGGCTGGCCACGCCGCGCCTAATAATTATCTGCTGACGCTGACACTGGCCGGCACCATCGGCGGGATCCTGCCGGATATCGATCTTGAGAGGGCAGTTCCGGCGCGCATGCTTTTCAGCGTGCTCGGCATCGTGGCCGCATTCATCGCTTTGTTCACATTACAAGAGGAGCATTCCATCGCTGAGCTATGGCTCGTGTGGCTCGGCGCTTATTTCATCACGCGATTCGGCGTTTATAAAGCTTTCGAGAAGCGCACTCATCATCGCGGCATCTTCCATTCGATTCTGGCGGGCGCGTTCTTCATGATATTGACCGCCGACATTTTCAGCCGGGTTTTGGGGCAGCCTCCCGCGCAGGCATGGCTGACCGGGCTTTTCCTCTTCATCGGCTTTCTTATTCATCTCACGCTCGACGAAATGTATTCAGTCGACGTCGAAGGCAGGACGATCAAGAAATCCTTCGGAACCGCGCTCAAGCTCTTCGATACGCATTCCTTGCGGGCCTCCGCGTTGATGGGCCTTGCCTTGGTCGCGGTTCTGCTGGCCTCGCCGCCCACGAGGGATTTCGTCGAGATGGTGAAGCCGCCCGTTTTCTTCGCCTTCCTCAAGGACAGGCTCCTGCCAAAAGGCAACAACTGGTTCGACTTGAAGACACTCGGAAAAACGGCGGCGCTTGATGCCCGTCACGCCGACTGAATAAACTGAACACGGCCAATCATTGGGCTTGTTTTCCGCAGGGATCGGAAGGCAAGCCCTCAACTCTCCCGCGCCGTCGCTATCTCCTCGCGAAGGAGTTCAAGCTCCAGCCAGCGGTGTTCCGCCTCAGCCAACTCGTCTTGCGCCTTGATAAGGGCGGCGCTCGCTTGCTCGAATGCTTCGCGGTCTTTGGCGTAAAGCGTGGACTCTGAGAGCTTCGCCTGGAGTGAGACGATTTCTTTTTCCAGGCTCGCCATTCTGGCCGGCAAGGTTTCGAGGGCGTGCTTCTCTTTGAAGCTGAGCCGCTTTTTCGCCTTCGGCTCGTCGCCGCTATCAGCCCGCTTATTTGCAGCCTCGCCGGATGGCTTTGCGGCTTTGACCGGAGCTTCCGCCGCAAATGCGCGGCCTCCCCTTTGCGCCATCATGTCCGTATAGCCGCCCGCATATTCGATCCAGCGGCCGCCTCCCTCGGGGGCGATGATCGACATCGCGATGCGGTCGAGAAAATCGCGGTCGTGGCTGATGAGGACGAGCGTGCCGGAATAGTCGGAAAGCATCTCTTCGAGCACATCGAGCGTTTCAAGATCGAGGTCGTTGGTGGGTTCGTCGAGAACAAGGAGATTCGACGGCTTCGCGAGCGCCCGCGCCAGCATGAGCCGCGCCCGTTCCCCGCCCGAGAGAACCTTCACGGGCGTCCGCACCTGCTCGGGCTGAAACAGAAAATCCTGCATGTAGGACGCGACGTGTCTTGCCGCGCCGTTGACGACGACAAGGTCGCCGCTCCCGCCTGTCAGCGCATCGGCCACCGTCCAATCCGGCTTGAGGCTGTCCCGGCCCTGCTCCAGGCTAGCGATTTCCAGGTTGGCCCCGAGGCGCACCGCCCCTTCGTCCGGCTCAAGCTTGCCAATGAGCATGTTCAAAAGCGTGGTCTTGCCCGCCCCATTCGGGCCAGCCATGCCGACGCGGTCGCCGCGATGAATTCGGATGCCGAATTTGTCGACGACAGCCTTGCCGTCGAACGCCTTCGAGAGGCCCTTCGC
>JBAVVQ010000199.1:0-6148 GCA_049697375.1 Rhodomicrobium sp. | reverse complement strand
GAGCTTCTCGACTGGTACAAGACCTGGGACGTCACGCTCGATACAAGCAATCCGCCGTTCTGGAAATGGTTCGTCGGCGGCAGAATCAACGCCAGTTATAACTGTGTCGATCGCCATCTCGCCAGGTACAAGAACAAGACGGCGATCCATTTCGTCCCCGAGCCCGAGCACGAAATCATCCAACACGTGACCTTCCAAGAACTGTATGTGCGGGTGAACGAGCTCGCCGCGCTCTTGCAAGACTTCTGCGGTCTCAAAAAGGGGGACCGAGTGACGCTGCACATGCCAATGGTGGCGGAGCTTCCGATCACGATGCTCGCCTGCGCGAGGCTCGGCGTTATTCACTCGCAGGTCTTTAGCGGCTTTAGCGGCAAGGCGACGGCAGACCGCATCGTCGACTCCGAAAGCCGCGTGCTGATCACGATAGACTCCTATTACCGGGGTGGCCAACTCCTCGATCACAAAGAGAAGGCGGATATCGCGTTCGAGGAAGCAGAGAAGGATGGCGTAAGGCTTGAGAAGGTGCTCGTGTGGCAGAGGCATCCGGGCCAAAATTCGAGCAAGAGGCCCTTGGTCGAGGGCCGCGATTTCGTCGTGAATGAGGTGTTGCCGATCTTCAGAAGACGCCGGATTGACCTGGTGGAGATGCCGGCCGGGGACCCTCTATTCCTGATGTATACGAGCGGCACCACTGGAAAGCCCAAAGGTTGCCAACACAGTACAGGTGGATACCTCGCTTACGTGGCTGGAACGTCGAAATACATTCAGGACATCCATCCCGACGCCGCCCACGGTTTCCTTCCTCGGGGGCTTTCAGACGTCGGCCGGGTCGTCAAAGACCTACGCGCATCCATCGGGCACCATCTTGCAAACCCAGATACATCAGCCATCATGCAGCCGATTGCGCACAGGTTGACCCCGACACAAATGGCGGCCGTGGCGGCCTATCTTAATTATCTGGAGTAACCCTCCTTTCGCCGCCCGCAATTGCTCACGGCGAAAAGCTTGCACAAAAACATGGAATGTCCTCTTCGAGCCTCGGACATCGGGGCTGGACCACCATCTGTCATGTCGCCGGAGATGTGAGTCTGTCTAAATGCTTCCCCAGAGCTGGAGAGTTAACCAACTCCGTAGTAGTCCTACCCAACCTAAACCGATGTTCTTTACACTTGTGTCCCGTTTCAATATCCTAGTGCAGTATTAAAAGCGCATAAGTGCAAGCGACGGGCGCCAGTATTTTTTCCGCGTGGCTTAGGAGCGTCGAAAAAGGCCGGAACCGGTCCCCAAAGCTACGGGAGGTAAGGCCGTGAAAGCCAGCGGAGCAGCCATCGCAACAAATATCCTTGCCATTGTTTTCTCGCCCGCAGGCCAGGCGGCGGACATGGGCGGACACGGCTTTCACAAAGAGGGATTACAAGCCAAGATTGAGTATTGCACCATGTGCCATGGGGCGTCGGGCCGGGGATATCACGGATCTTACCCGATACCGCAGCTTGCCGGGCAGCAGGCGCAGTATCTCGAAAATCAGTTCAAAGCTCTTTCCGAGCACAGCCGCGACAATCCTATTTCCAAAAAATTCATGACGCCGGTAATCAACAGTGTCGGCCCGGATATGCAAACTGCCATCGCCGAACACTTTAGCGCCCTCAAAGCTCCGCCCGCGGGCGACGGCCCTAAGAATCTCGTGGCGCAGGGAAAAAAAATATTTGAGGAAGGCGATCCCGACAAGAATCTCCCAGCCTGCTCCGCCTGTCATGGCACGGATGGCAAGGGCAGCGATACGGTCCCGAGCCTAGCCGGTCAGATGTACGCCTACACCGTCGCACAACTTAAGGGCTGGGGCAAAGGCTACCGGAGCAAAGATCCGGTGTCGCCAGAAAATCCGAACACTATGCAGCCAATCGCGGAAAGCATGACTAAGGAACAAATTGCAGCCGTCGCAGCCTATCTTAGCCGTCTAGACTGATGCCCGCTTCGCGCCGTCATGAAGGCGAACGGGGTGATCGAGTCCGCTGAGAACTGCGGAGCCGCTATTTCAAAGGCGTATAAGTCCCAAATGGCCACCAATTGAGGCCCACACGGACAGTGTTAAACGCGTCATCACGAAGCGCCCCGCCATTAGCGGCATATCCGAGCGGGATAAATCCGGAAGCGACGGGATCGTTCTTCCCAAGATTGATGTATTGATATTCGAGCTTGACCGACAGGTCCCGCCAGAACTTATATTCAAGGCCGCCTCCCAGAACGTAACCCGTCCCGCTTGGAATTGTTACAAAGTCCGGTGCGGCGGCAGCTGACTGAATGTTCGCTTCATTATAGACCGTGCCGTAGGCAAAACCGCCAGTAAAATAGACAAGGGCGCGATCATAAGCGTAGCCGATACGGCCACGCGCAGTCCCAAACATCTGCAACCTTGAGGTAAACGCGTCGCCTGCCGCGTCGTGTCCCTTGCCGATGACAGACGGAGCTTGAACATCGGCCTCGACGCCAAGGACAAGAGGACTCCATCCGAAGCCTTGCCAGTTGTAGCCCAGCTGAACCCCTGCGAACCCTCCAGATGGCGATACCCCGCCAAAGGCGCCGCCGCCGGTAGCCACGCTACACATGGCATTGCAGGCGAGTTGGCCGCTCTGCGCGCTCCAGGCGTAACCTGCATTAACGCCGGCGTAAAAGCCCGTCCATACGGCGCCCGGATAGGGCGCCTCCTTATAACCGCCAGAACCTTCGAAGCCGCGATACCAATCGGCTGCGTTTGCGGTGGGCAAAGGGGCCACGGCGAGAGCCAAGCCGAGCAAGCCTGCACAGAGTTTTTTCATAAGTGTTCCCGTTTGGCGCGTGTTTGCTACGCAGATGAACGGACAACTAGGAAGTTTTTAGTATTCACCAGGAGATGGAGCCGCCGGCAGAAAGCTAAGATAGGAGGCGATGGCCTCAATCTGTTCGGGGTTTAATTTGGATGCGATGCCGGGCATATGCGGAGAGATCCTACCGTATCCCTCGACCCACTGCTCTAGTCTCCTTTTCAAGTAATAGTAGGACTGGCCACCCAAGCGTGGAAATCGTCCAACACCTTGAGCCTCTGGGCCATGGCAAAACTGGCAAGCCGGAATATTGTCGTCGGGAACGCCGTGTCTAAAGATCTCTTCGCCTTTGCCTGCGAGTGGTTCGTTGCCGTCGCTCCGCGCCTCAGCCGGCATCGTCGCGATATAAGCTGCCACCTCACAATAATTCTCCGGCAGCACGCTGACCGCAACATGCGACATATATTTCAGAGAAAATGGGCTGTTCCGCTCTTTATCTCTGAAACGCTCCAGTTGATTGACAATGTATTCCTGGTGTTGGCCGGCGAGCCGAGGGGCAACAGCCAGGCCCTGCAGAGAGGGGCCATGACAAAAGGCGCAGTTTCTCACGACGTAGGCCGCCGGATCGATGGGCCATTCTCCACCTGGATTCGCCCGGCAATTCCTGTGGCCTTCCTCTGCATGGCCCGAAAGAACGAAGAGCGACGAGGAAGCCATCGCCAGCGCCGCTATTGTGGATTTGAGGAGCTTCATGGTCTCGGCTTTCGAACCTATGCTTCAGATCAAGGGAAGGTCTCGCGCAAAGGGCTACCTCTGATAGCTGAGATAGGCCGCTACCGCGCGGATCTGATCCTTGGTCATGCCAGCAGCAATTGATTGCATCGTGTTTGCCTCGCCCGGCGAGACGGGATCCTTCTTTCGGTAGCCCTTGCCCCACCCGGCCAATTGCTCCACCGTGTAGGCGTACATCTGACCTGCCAGACGGGGTACCTGATTACTGCCACGCGCATCCTCGCCGTGGCAGGCTGCACATGCGGGCACATTCTCGTCAGGGACGCCTTTGTCGTAGATACTTCTGCCAGCGGAAACTAAGTTCCTTGGCCCACCATCGGCGGGGGGTGGATTGAGTTCGTTAAATCGTCTGGCGAGGGCGACCCTCAACCCCTGGGGCACACCTTCGATGCCGGGCCACATGAATTGCTGGGCAATGGGATTGTCCCTGCGGTGTTTTGCAAGAGCCTCGAACTGGTTCTCGAGATACTTAACAGGCTGGCCGGCAAGCCGTGGGGCAGTGTAGTATCCCTGGAAGCCTTGCGCCTGATTGCCATGGCAGTTCTTGCAATACTCTAATTTTTCCTGGATCTCGTCAGCAAAGCCAGCCGCCGGGATGAGAACCGCCAGGAATGCCGTTTGCAATATTCGTCTTAAGCCACCGGCTTTCATGATCCGACTCGCCCCTTGGTTCCCTATAATACGCTGAAGCCCCTCGTGTGTTTCTGCGCTACCACATCAGCCAGCTGTAAAGGAATACTGTGTCATTGCCGCTGGCTTTCAGACCGAGAATCTCATCGACGTTGCTTGTGGACCCGTCAAACCTGTCATAGTGAGTGTACTGGATGCCAAGCCTTGCATTGAACCAAGGCCACAAATCAGGACCGCCATCGCTGAAGGGAAGGAAGGCTAAATCGATATTCCATCCGGCGCTATCGGGCGAGCCCGTGGTAAAATATCCAACCCCGCCAGGCAGACTCGAGTACGCCAATGCATCGGACGTTCCCCAGGTATTGAAATGACCGACAGTCAAGCTGATCTTTCGGTCGTAGATATAACTTGCTGATATATTGACGTCGTTGACGTAATCGACCGGATTAGATAACGGGGCTCCCCCATTGAGGTCGGGATTGGACTGGCCGTTCAGCTTCTGACGTTCCCAAATGTAGCTCGCCCGCAGCGAGACAATGTTCTCTTCCCCGATCCACTGATATTGGGTGTCGACACCGATATCGAGGAATGGATTGGTTACCCCCCCATAGGATAACCCTGTCGGGTTGATGGGATTGAGCGCGCTGAGCCCAACCGGCTGGACGTCGGCGTACATGCCGAAGGTTCCGAACATCAGCGAATTCTTGTCCCATTTGTTTTCGTAGGCAAACCGCCAGTAGGGCGCGGCATTGGCGAATCTGGCCGCGGCGGGATCGGCGCCAAGGTCGGTGGAAAGACGCGCGTCCAAGGCGCGATAGGCGGTGAATTCGGCATAGAACGAGTCGTCGATCCAGACATATCCGCCGACGCCGCCAACTTGCTGACCCCAGCTAGCCCCGCCAAGCATTGTGGCCACGCCGGGAACTGGTGCGACTGCCGAACTAATGTAGGGGAAGCTCCAAGCCGGCGTGCTGTTCCAGACATCCTGGACTGTCGGATTGTTGTTGGCAGTAATACCGTAGATGATGTTCGTCCCCTGGATCCTCCCCGTGTCGGCGTAACGGATATCGGTGTTGTCCCAGCCGAAGGCATTGCCGACGCGGTCGTAGGTCATCTGGGCAAAAGAGCCCACATTGCAATAAAGCTGACCGGCTACGAAAAGGCTGAACTGTCCGGGCATCCAATCATTATTGTTGATGTTCGGCGCCTGCCAAGCTGGCGATTGCGTAGCCAAGTTGCTCTTGACGCCGGTGAAAGTCGCGGGCCAAGCCATGACGGAGAGCGGGACCTGTGTCTCGTCCGACTTGGCCGAACCGTCGCCGCAGCGCGTTCCGCCGGAGGTATACCCCATCAGCTTGAATTGGCGGCCGAAGGGCGTCAGCTCTGGAAAGGCGGTGTGGCAGGTGGAGCAAGGCTGTCCGGTTTGCCGCGCGTAAGAGGGCACGGCCGAGGCTGTAGGAGTTTGGATAAGGGTTGCGGCCGCCAGGGAAGCAAGAACAAATGTGCCGCGGACAATGCGGGCAATGCTGGGGAAATGGCTGATGCCGTAGGACAATGCCCCAGGCATGCGCAAAAGATGCCGCACGCTCATGATGCTTCCCCCCGGATGACAGAATTACACGAGTACCAGCTGCCCCCGTATTAGTTTGTTTTCCAGGATCGAGATTGGCCGATTCGACCGCGTCGGAAAGCGCGATCATACGAGCCCCGCGACGAAATATTTCCTTCGTGTCAAAAGGAGCACAGGCCGGGGCGCGAGTTTGCTTTGAACACTGTATAGGGTTTGCTGGAAATCAAGGCGGTCTTACTGGGGAATCGACCGGCTATAAACCAAGTCCGACGTCCTAAGTGTCGGCATTATCCCAAGACGAACTAAATGACGCGCGGTTCTCAACGACGTTTTGCTCTGGCGATAGCGTCGAGAT
>JBAVVQ010000198.1:0-2463 GCA_049697375.1 Rhodomicrobium sp. | reverse complement strand
AACAAGGCGCCAATGAAACTTACGTCGCACGCCACCGCCGAGGTTGGTGGTCGGTCGGGCTTAAACCTCCGGCACCTATTCTTTGCACGTACATGGCTCGCAGACCTCCCGCTTTCGTACGTAATCTCTGCGGCGCACGCCACATAAACATCGCTCATGGCATCTACCCCCGCGAGCCGTTAACTTCTAATGTCCTCGACGCACTTGCAACTTGGCTCCGCAACAAGGTCTGCGTCGGCCAGGGCCGCTCCTACGCGGGCGGCCTCATAAAGTTCGAACCCAAGGAGGTCGAACGCCTACCGATACCGGCACCCGACCAGCTTGCCGGCAGTATCCTCTCATGACACTATCTAACGCTTCGCGCACACCCCGCGTTTGGAGCGATGACGAACTCGCTCAGCAAGCCGAGATTGCTCTGAACGAATTTGCCGATCGCCGTCTCGCTAAACCCGGCGGACGCTATCTTGCGCATGTGCAGTCGTGCCGTCAGGCCTTATTCCGGCTTTTCGAATATCTCGGCCCGATCGATCCCCAAAACCCTTCGCCCGAGACAGTTCGGACCATCCTTCTCGATAACGACCTGTTCGCGGCTCTGCGGTACGTCGCAGGACCACCCGTCTCCGAAGACGACCTCAAGGTTCTTGTAACGCGTTCAACGCAAGGGTTCGGTAAAACCGAACTGCGGAAGAACGATGCTCTCGTCAAGAAGGTCCTTGCCCTTATCTGCAAACTTGCGGATCCTTATCGCTTCTCATGGATCTCAGCCAAACGCGCTCCCTCACCCAGCGAGATCAGGCGTGCGATTGCGGCTACCACGATCCTGCACGCAAGCCAGAGGCTCCAGACCGAGCGCCGAGGCTATGGGCGTAAAGTCGAACAGCGCCTTGAGGCACGCCTTGTCGAACTCTTCTTCACCAAGGTACCAAAGCCTAACAAGGGCAAGATCAGGGACCCTATTCACTACCCGACCTATCCCAACTTCTACGACGAATGCGTTCTGCATGGCCGAAAGACCGATCTTCTCGTTGCCTTGCCGAACAGGCGGCTCGTCGCGATCGAGGCCAAAGATTCCAGTTCAACGCTTAACAGCATCAAGCGCGTCCTTAACGACACGGCCGCAAAAGCCAGACACTTCCACGAAGAGGGAGGCAAAAACATCATCCCCGTCGCCCTGCTCTCCGGCGTCTTTGATCCTCAAGACCTTCGGTCAGCACAGGACACCGGCCTTTATCTCGTCTGGGCCCATGACCTCGACGGCTTTGTGGAGTGGATCAAATCACAGACGTAACAGTGCTGCGTCTTCCGTCTCCGGACTCGAGGAATCTTGATCAAACGGCTCGGCTGCATATGGACTTCGCCGTGCTTTGCTTCGCCGTTGCCGGCGATAGGCAGCTCGCGGCTCGAGGGGCGCAGGCGGCCGCATCCATTGGCTCGAAATCGTGGATTGACGCGCGCCCCGCCTCGTGAGATGCGGCTTGAAAAGCCAATGCAAGAGGAAACGCCATGATCACCGAAATCGTGGACATCGAAGTGAAGCCGGGCGAGGAAGCGGCCTTCGAGGCTGCGGTGGCGCAAGCGATCGCGGTGTTCCGCCGCTCCAAGGGCTGCCACGGCATGGAGCTTCATCGCACCATCGAGAGGCCCTCGAAATACCGGCTCTTCGTCAAGTGGGAGACGCTGGAAGACCACACCGTGACCTTTCGCGGCTCGGAGAATTTCCAGGAATGGCGGCGGCTCGTCGGCCCCTACTTTGCGTCGCCGCCCGTGGTGGAGCACGTGAGCGTCGCCGTCGCCGGGTTTTGAGCAAAATAAAAACAAAGTCGCGGCGTCCTATCGCGCCATGACGACGGGAGGGCGCTATGGCATTGCCTTTGATACCTTTATTGCTGGCGAAGGTGGCGGCGAAGGTCGTGGCGAAGAAGGCGATCGCCCATGCGGGCCACCATGCCGCGCGCCACGCCGCGCATGAAACGCTAGGGCGCAAGGCAGCGAAGAATGCGGCGCAGAAGGCCGCCGACGCCGTCATCGACAAGGCGACCGTGCGGAAGGAGCCAAAGAGCAAGAACGGCCGCTAAGGTCCGGTTATGGCTGAGCTTCACCGCCCCGTCCTCGGATTGCGCGTCCTCCCGCGCCCATGACGGCCGAAGCGATGAAATGCTTACATAGTTGAGCCAATTGCAAAACGTTGACTGTTTACGCGGCGGGGAGCCGGCTTTGAGCGGGAAGGCTCTCTGTTTTCAACGGTTTTGTAGTTTTTTGGCGCTTCTGCGTCGATTTTGGACGCAACTTTCCTGTGGCTTGCTGCGGTTGAGGGCGAGGCGAACTGCCGGAGCGCCGTTCAGGCAACCAGCCGCATCAACTGCTCGATGGTCAATGCGAGGATGCCAAACATGAGATGGCAGAAGACCTTGGCGTGACTTCGCACCCGCACAGTCCGTCCGCCATAGCTGTCCTTGAGCGCGC
>JBAVVQ010000197.1:0-2139 GCA_049697375.1 Rhodomicrobium sp. | reverse complement strand
GCCTCCTGCATGGCCTGCCCGCGCAGGCGCAACAGCTTCGCGGCTTCGGCCACGGAGAACGCCCCGGCGGCGGCCAGCGCCGAATATTCGCCTAGCGAATGGCCCGCCATGAACGCCGGCTCGACCGCGTCCGCCCCATATTCCTGACGAAGCGCGGCATAGGCCGCCAGCGATACCGCCATCAGCGCGGGCTGCGCGTTGGCTGTCAGCCTCAGCGTCGCTTCCGGCCCTTCCCACAGGGTGCGCGAAAGGCGCTCGCCAAGCGCCTCGTCGACCTCTTCGAACACATGGCGCGACACGGTGAAGCCTTGCGCGAGGCTTTGTCCCATGCCAACGGTCTGGCTGCCCTGCCCTGGAAATGTGAATGCAAATGTCATGCGGCTCGCGTCGTCACTCGCAGGTCAGAATGATGGCGTGATGACAGCATAGCCGATCACGGTTAGTTGGGCCAAAGACACGTTTGCGGGCTTGCTGTCAAGCGGGCGCTGCGGCGCTTTTAGCCGCGATTCACTCCTATCGTCGCCCCAGACGGCCAAAGGCCGATCCGGGGCCTCCCATCTATCGTCACCACGGAAAGCGCCTTGGTGCTTATCCGGGGTCTTTTCATGCGCGGCTAATTGTCAAAGCAAGCAGTTTCCGGCTACAGCTTTGCGCATTGCGGCGGAGGCCTGAGGCATGACGCGGGACGAAACGATTGCGCTTTGGAAGAAATGTGAGGAAGCGCGGGCGCAGGCGCTTTCAGAAGGTGAACCTCCTGAAAAAGCACATGAGGCAGCAAAATATATCTGGAATCAGTGGGCGAACGAACAAGTTCGCAAACGCGAGCAACTAACAGCAGCGGGAGAATTTAAACTAGGGAAACTTGACTATACCCCGTTCACGCCAGAACCCGAAAATCCTTTGGGTTGATGACGCGGAAGTTGTCCGCGATCGAATCGCACAACTCCAACCAGTTTTGCGGGACTTTCTCGCGTAAGAAAGTGAGCACTTCCGCGGCGAACTCCCGTGATGTGGCGTAGCACTTGTTATGCGTCACATGCTTGTGCATCACGCCCCATAATCGCTCGATCGGGTTCAGATGCGGGCAATAGGCTGGGATGAAGTGAAGCTTGATCCTGCGGCCCGGCTGGGCCAGCCAATCTTGTACAAGCTTGGCGTGATGGTAGCGGGCGTTGTCCAGGTAAACATGGATCATTGCCAGCAGCGGATATAGCGCTTCGAGCGCTTCCAGCAGCCTTATCGTCGAGGCGGCATCGATAGTTTCAGCCTCGATCATGCGGGTCTGCCCGGTCTCAAGGTCAATTGCGCCGTGAACATTGATGCGCTGGCGTCCGCTGGTCTGTTCAATCGCCAGATTTTCTTCTTTGGGCGCCCAGCAGCCAACGGGCCTCGCGGCATGGGTTGGATGCACCGCATCTACGAACAGCACGGCCTCGTCAGGGCCAAGCGCGTTCAGCAGCTTCTCGTAACTTTCGATGAATGCTCGCTGTTTTTCTGCATCGAGCTTGCGGCCGATGACGTCCGGCTTGTGGTATTCCAACCCCAGCCGATGCAGCAAGGCGATCAATCCCGCGCGGCTTTCGTAAACCACGCCGAAGTCCCGCTCGATAAACGCCCCGATCTGGCGCGTGCTGTGCGGCAAGGTCCGGGCGACATAGGCTTTCAGCGCTTCCTCTTGCTCTGTGGAAAGACGGCTCGAACTGCCCCCGCCATCGAACTGTTCCAGGCCCGCAATCCCGCGCTCGTCATAGAGCTTGCGCCAGCTTCTGACCGTATCGTCGTCGAGATACAGAACTTTGGCAACCCGCTCGCAGCTCAAGCCATCATCCAGAAGCAGGATGGCGTTCGCCCGGCGTGCGATCCGATGCTCTGCGGAACCGTCGCGCGCCAGCGACAGCAGTTCCTTCCGTTCCGCAGTGTTCAGAAAATTCCGGCGAATCATGAACCTCACTGAGATCCTCTTCGCCGAACTTAGCAAGCACTTTCATTCGGATTCTCAATGAGTCAGGGTATACATGGCATTCACGTTTATGGTATTTCCATGCCTTTTCAGTGTCTTACGCTCTGATTGTGGCTGGCGTCACTCGCCACTAGAGCGTATCCGCTTTTGATGGACTCAAAAGCGCGCTCTAGCTCCTT
>JBAVVQ010000196.1:0-2262 GCA_049697375.1 Rhodomicrobium sp. | reverse complement strand
TGCCAAAGTCGTCATTACCGCCGTCATGCGAAAGCTCATCGTCACCTTGAACGCCATCCTCCGCTCGGGCGAACCTTGGAGCCATGCGAAAACCGCTTGACTCCAAAGACGGTAGATAGGGCGTAACTACCCTTCCGCGATGACGAGGCTGTGAACTATTCAACCGGATTCCGTCTGACCCCGCCGCTTTGGCGAAACTCGTTTGGTCAAATGCCCAGCTACGGCGCGCACGACGAACATCTCTGCCTCGAACGCTTCTAAGCGGCCATGCGTCCTCCGCGCGGCGCGCCGCGTCTCACCACCACCAGCCCTGCGGCGCCTGACGATAATACCGGCCGTCACGTTGCCGCGTATTGCCAGCTTGCGGGCTTTGATTGCTCCAAAAAAAGCCGAAGCCGCCGTCGCCCCACCAGTTGCCCCTCGGGACTGCGGGCGTCGGCCGGCGCGTCACGAAGCCGCCCTGGGGCTGGTTGTTCAGCACTGCGACGAACTCGGTTCGAAAGTTGGTCTCGCGGCTCAGCGGTTCGTCCGATACGACGATCGAGGATCGCGGCAAAGCAGTCGGCCCGATGCGATCGAGCACATCCTGCGGGATGGTGATGCGATCGAGCGCGCTCTTGGCGTCGTCCCCGTTGTCGATCGTCACTAAGGCCCACCGCAAGCCCGCGTCGTTGCGCGCCATCGCCGTGAACACATGCGTGCCGATCGGCCTGTCGGGATTGCGGATCGTAACCGGAACCTCAATGGTGGAATCGAACACCTCGCCCCCATCCACCCACGGCTTGTGCGTATTGCGCCTCACGTAGAGCTTCTGCGTTGCACGGCTGATGTAGACCGAGACCGGCTCGAGCGCGAGCTTCGCGTCGGCCGCCGCCTTTGCCGCGTCGGCCTTCATCTTCGCGGCTGCCTTGGCGGCGTCCTTCGCGCCGGCGTCGGCGTCGAGCCTCGATTTCGCATTGGCTCTTGCGGTGTCGAGCTGGGTCCCCGCTTCCACAGCCTTGGTAGCGGCCTTATGCCTCAGATCCTCGGCGCGAGCCCTGGCCTGGTCCCTCTTTGCGGTGGCAAGCGCCTTTTCGGCGTAGGCGAGTTCGGCGTCGGCGCGCGCCTTGAGCGTTTCCAGCTTGCGCAGCGACGCCGTGAGTGATGTCGTCTCGCGCGCCGATGTCGTGGCGGCTTTCTTCGTCTCATCAGCCGTCACGGCGGCCTCCGCGGCCTCGCGGGCGAGATTCTCGGCGCGCGCCGGAGCAGCGGCGACCGCCTCTGCGTTCGGCATGAACAGCGCCGCGTGAGAAAACTCGGCCGGGGCTGCGTCGTCCGGCGAGACGATCACCCGCATCCCGATCCGCGTCTTGTCGAACAGCGTCTCCGCAAAGCCGAAGGGCATCCGCACGCAGCCGTGCGAGGCCGCATACCCGGGCAGCGGGCCACCGTGCAGTGCGAGGCCGTTCCAGGTGATGCGCTGCATGTGGGGCATCCGGGCATCGTCATAGAGGCTGGAATGGTGGTCCAAATCCTTCTCCAGGACGGCAAAGACGCCGGCTGGCGTCTCGCGTCCCTTTGTGCCGGTCGACACCGGCGCCCGCAGGATCCATCCGTCCCCGTCATAGAAAGTGACTTGCTGGCTCTTGATCGACACGATTGCCATGATCGGCTCGCCTGCATGGCGCGGGGCTGTCGCCTCTGTTGGGGGCGCAGGGCGCGATTGTCTCGTTTCGGCGTCGGCGGCCAGCGCCGTCAGCGCGGCAATGGCCGCGAACGTTACTATGACAGGAGGCCTCCAACGCCGGATTGTCACGGCGGAACGCGCCATCCTAAATCGAAGTGCCATGCCATACCCCGGTTGAAATGCCAGTCAACGCTCGCGTCAATCAGGTATCAGATCACGATCTTTAGATCCACTGGCCCGTCACCAACAATCAACGTTGCCCACTCGCTCCCAGAGACTAACGGCGCGTTCCCATGGCAGTCCTTCATCATTGGACAGCCTTCGCGGGAGGAAGGGGGCTTGCGGCTGAAATTGGTACACCTTCAGGTTCCGGGCCTGAAGCGCGCGTTCTGCCAGGCTAACGCATTCCGTCAAAATTAACCATCTGATTTATGTAACATTACTTCAGTCAGAGACGAGAAGACGCAATTTTCAGAAAATGCGCTCATGACGGCGCCGCAAAATCAGGACTTCCTTTGAGATACTTTAATACTTACTTATAGGCCTTTTTACGAAATAAAGCAAATTTTTACCGGATTTTAAGCAAACCTATCGGA
>JBAVVQ010000195.1:0-2515 GCA_049697375.1 Rhodomicrobium sp. | reverse complement strand
AGAGTTATTTGGACGACCCGCTGCTGACCGGCTATCCAAAGGAAAAGACTTACGCCACCACGGAAGTCCGCTACCGCTATAACCAGTCCTTTGACAGCATCTATGCCCAGGTGCCGGGCACGATGGCGCTGGAATTGGCGCTCATCCCTGCCATTCTCATGGCACTCGCAGTCGTGCGCGAAAAGGAGCTTGGCACGATCACGAATCTCTACGTCACGCCCGTGACACGCCTCGAATTCCTGATCGGCAAACAACTGCCTTATATCGCTCTTGCCTTCTGGAACTTCGTGCTCATGGCGATCATGGCTTGGCTCATTTTCGAGGTGCCGCTTAAGGGAAGTTTGCTGGCACTTGCGACGGGGGCGCTCATCTACGTGACCGCCACCACCGGCTACGGCATGTTCATTTCGTCCTTCACGCGAACGCAGATCGCGGCCCTTTTCGGCACGGCCATTCTTACCGTCCTCCCGGCCACGCAATTCTCGGGCATGATGGTGCCGGTCTCCTCGCTCAAGGGATTTCCGGCCTTTATGGGCCATATCTTTCCCATGACCTACTTCGTGCCGATATGCGTCGGCACTTATACAAAGGGTCTGGACTTTCCCGACCTCATCGGGCGTTTGGGCTGGCTTTCGCTCTTTGTGCCTGCCCTTCTTTTGTTGAGCCTGCTTTTTCTACGCAAGCAAGAAGCGTGAGCAGAGCGTAAGTTCATGCACGCGCTGTCCAATATTTTTTGGCTGGGCCTCAAGGAGCTTCGAAGCTTCCTGAACGATTACGTGCTCCTGGGCCTCGTCATCTATACGTTTACCCTTGCCATCATGAGCCAGGCGCAGAGCAACAGCCAGGAACTTCGTAATGCTTCTATTGCGGTGGTGGACGAGGACCATTCCGCCTTGTCGCGGCAAATCGTGAGCGGATTCCTGCCGCCCTACTTCAAAACGCCCGTCTCCATCCAGGAGGGCGATATCGACCGGCTGATGAACCTCGGCCGCTTTACCTTTGTTCTCGACATCCCCCCTATTTCGAGCGCGATGTTCGGGCGGGCCGGAACCCAGCGGTCCAGCTTCTGGTCGATGCCACGGCCATGATTCAGGCCGGCATTGGCTCCGGTTATGCGGCCCAGATCATCAAGGACGAGGTCAACCGGTTCATGGAGCGGTCCGAGCCTGTCCCGAAACCTCCCGTGAACCTCGCTATTCGCGTGGCGTTCAATCCGAATGTCACCACCGGCTGGTTCACAAGCGTGATGGGCATCATCAACAATGTCACCATGCTCGCCATCATTCTCGCAGGCGCGGCTGTCGTGCGGGAGCGAGAACATGGAACCATGGATCATCTCCTCGTCATGCCGCTGACGCCCTTCGAGATCGCCATGGCGAAGGTATGGGCCAATGGTCTCATCATCGCCGTGGCGGTCTTCCTGTCTCTGGAATTCGTGGTACAGGGGCTCTTGCATGTCCCGATCAACGGTTCGGTACCGTTGTTCATGTTGGGCGTGTGCCTTTATCTATTTTTCGCAACCGCGATCGGGATTTTCCTCGCAACCGTCGCCCGGACAATGCCCCAACTCGGCCTTCTCTACATGCTTGTGGCGATGCCGATGAATATCCTCTCGGGATCAAATACGCCGCTGGACAGCCAGCCGGCCTGGCTTCGAACGATCATGCAGGCGTCGCCTTCGACACACTTCGTCTCCTTTGCACAGGCCATTCTCTACAGGGGAGCGGACTTCCAGGACGTCTGGCCGCGCTTCATAGCCGTCGGCCTGATCGGCGCCCTGTTCCTTGCGATCGCCGTCATGCGTTTCCGACGGGTGGCTGAGCAGGCGGTTTGAGTCCACGACGCAAGGGCATCGTTGCGGAAGTTCGGTAACCCCTAACGGTCGCTTGGGTTCTGACTGAGCTGTTCAAGCAACGGCCGCACGGAGTCGAGTTCCGCACCGAACCCGGCCCAATCCCCAGCTTTCAACCGCTCGATAGCCCGGTCATAGTGGCTGAGGGCCTCGCGCGCTCGACGGTTCGCAAGACCCGCGGCATTGGGAGCAGTCGGCGGAGCCGAAACATTGGTGGCCGGCGCGGATTCCTTGAAGAGGGCCGCCAGTGCCCCGACGAGTGTCTCCTCCATGACCACACGGTCACCAAAGGCTGCAATCACACGCTTCAGCTCCGGCACTTGGCCGCTCTCAGCCCTGAGATAAAGGGGCGAGATATACAGGATCGAGTTCTCGATCGGAACCACCAGCAGATTTCCGCGAATGACCCTTGATCCCCTCTGGTTCCAAAGGGAGATCTGCTGGGAGATCTCGGTATTCTGGTTGATGCGCGCCTCGATCTGGAAAGGTCCATAGACCAGCTTCTCCTTCGGAAATTCGTAGACGATCAGCTTCCCGTAGTCCGGCTGATCGCAGCGGGCTGCCAGCCAGGCGATCATGTTCTGGCGCTGGCTCGGCACCATCGGGAGCATGAGAAAGAACTCGGTGCGCGCCTCGCCCGGCAGGCGCATGTTAATGTAATAC
>JBAVVQ010000194.1:0-2442 GCA_049697375.1 Rhodomicrobium sp. | reverse complement strand
GGAGAACGCCGAGACGGTCTAGCGGGAGCGTGGCATCCGTCATCTGGCACAACCGATTCGTGATCGCGGATTATAGCGTGTAGCCACCGGTTGACGATCTCCGCAAGCAGTCGATCCTCGAAAGGATTATTAAGCTCACGCGCCTCTTGCTCGGGCCGGGCCGCCATCCATAGGTGCTTGGGGAGCGCGGTACTCTCGCCCTTTGGCTTCCCAAAGGATCGCTTCTGGCACGTCCCGCCAGGCCCCGCAATGCGTCACGGTTTTTGGCCTGCCGGCTTCAAGTGAATGTTGAAAAACGGCCGAAAAGGCTCAGGGATCTCAGCCAACATCTGCACCTGCATTTGCGCCGCGATCTGCTCGCCGATCGCCATCCATATCTTGCTCATCGCCTCGGGGCCAGCGGCCTTCATGATCTGTTGGGTCATGACAGCGAGGTCTTCGGGACTGACGTCAACGGTGATTTTCATGGTTCAGAGACCTCTCTCATTCACGTCGTCCAAGGACCCCGCTTCCTTATCCATTTAATTGTACATGAAAAGTTGCTCCATTTTGCTCTTCGCGAATCGGGGGTTGTCCTGTTTGACGTCGATCAGCTGGCGCCTTTGTTCGTTGGTGAGCTGGAGAATTTCCATGTAAGATACGGAAAAAACAGCAGTTGTCCGGTTTTTCGGAATTTTCAGATATTACCGAGCTACAAAGGCACTGTGCGCTGGAAGAAATCAAAAAGCCAGGACTATCTCTACCGCACCGTCTATTGCGGCGACCACGAAATTGCCAAATCGCTGGGACCACGCTCTCCCCGCACCGAAAAACTGAAAGAGGATTATGCGAGCGGCCGCCTCCGGCTGCGGCAACGTCTCACCAAGCCTTCAGACCCGCCTTAAGGCAAAGGCTCGCGTCAACCGCGCCCTGCGCCTCAATCGCGTGCCGGCAACCGAAACGCGCATCCTCAACGCTCTCGACCGCGAAGGCCTGCCCGGCAAGCAGATTTTTGTCGTCGGGACCAATGCCTTGTTTGCCTAAGAACTCATGACGGGCGTCCTGCTTTCAAGCGACCTGCTGGCAACCAAGGACATGGATCTGTTATGGGATCACCGGCCCCGCTTGAGTCTGGTCGTGACCGAGATCGAAACCCGCGGCGTTCTTGGGATGCACGAGGCAGAAGAACCGCGCAATTGTCAAAGGCGCAAGGCGCGCCCGGCTTAGTCGCGGGCCAATACTCCCGCTTTCCCCTTACCAAGAGACCTGCCAGCCAAAAAGCAAAAGGTCGGGAATCGGCCTACTCCTGCAGAAAATGAAGGGGCTCAATTCCACCGTTCATTCGTTGGTCAAGCCGCGAATGCCTGTTTAGCCTGAGCCGCTTCCGCTATGCCTCTGATGGCTTGTCAGGCAGGGTTGCCTCTCCGTGAGGTTGTGTGGCAGGATTCTCCTATCACCGCCGCGCAGATCATTAGCAGAATCAACCAGGGCCAGGATGCGCTCCGGGCCGAGGGCGCCACGGGCTTGTATGTTTATGGCTCGCGTGCGCGGGGTGACGAACGACCGGATAGCGACCTTGATGTCTTCATCGAATATGACCCGGCTTCATCGTTCTCGCTCCTGGACCTGGCGGGAATCAAGCTGATCCTTGAAGACCGTCTTGGAATCGGGGTTCATATCACGACGCGGAACAGTCTCCATCCCATGCTTAAGGCCGACATCGAAAAAGAAGCCATCCGGGTCTTCTGAATGGAGCGACGGAGTGCCCCCGTCCTGCAGCAGATTCTTAAGGCTATTGTCGGGATCGAATTTGCCACCCAGGGACTTGGTTCATCGGGTGGCTCACTTCAGGCGCACGGGCATGATTTGTGCGGACAACTGGACATTATCGCCCATGCCGTAGAAATAATAAGCCGGTTGTGAGATCTGACGCAGGATCAAAAACAGCCTGAGCCGCAGATAGCCGAACACGCCCATTCTGCGAGAGGGGAGCAGCTTTTCGACCGCGACATGCACGCTCCAGCGGTGCAAGGCCGTCGGCAGGTTGATTTCGCGGTGTCTGGCCATCTCTTCGAGCACCGCTTCGACGTTGTGCTCTTCCATGAAGCCGAATTGCACGGTCACGGCGATGATGCTGGAGCACTCGTCCTTGTGGAAAACAGTGATCTCGTAGCGGCCCTCGTGGATGTAAGGCACCTTGCGGTGGACCACCTGCACAAAGATCAGGTGGCGCGGCAATATTCCGTAGCGGTCATACATGAGCTGCACGAGGGCCGGCGCCTTGTCGTTCAAGGACGTGAGGTGCCTGGGCGCCATCAGCAACCCGATGCGCTCCGTGTAGGAGCGTTCGCTTTTGTGAAGCTCGACGAGTTTGCCCATGGTCATGGTACGTTTGGCTTCATAGGCCGCAAAGGTTGCCCTTCGGCCCCAGCGCCAGGTCAGCATCACGGCGAAAACCGCAAG
>JBAVVQ010000193.1:0-4539 GCA_049697375.1 Rhodomicrobium sp. | reverse complement strand
CTTAAGCTTAGAGTTTGTTGATTTTTATGCACACATTTTGTCGTCGTTATAGGCGCAAACGGCAACATCCATTATTGCTCGATTGGCGTCGTCCGGCTCGATCGCATTTTCTCGCACAAGGAACCATTTTGGATGCCGCGTGCATCTAATTATTGGCATGCGCAGGTCTTTGTTTTTGTTCTTGATTGGGCTCGAGAGGTGCCGCTCGGCAGAAAGCCTGACCACAGGCCTGATCGACTGAGAAGACGGTCCTTCCGGTTAGGGTCATTCGTGTCGGTTCGAAATTCTCGAACGTCGGGACCAGCCTGAAAGCCGAACGAAGGCTTTCGTCGCGATGGGCCACTTCTCAGGTGGGGCTGCAGCTCTTTTAATCGCGAGCTCGGCTGATCCAGAGGTTGTTTCCGCTTTAAAATCTAACCGGCGCGTTGCTATTGCTTTCAGCAAGAACGCCCACAACATAGCAAACATGATCAAGCGCGCGTGCCGCAGCGTCCGTAACTTAGGGGGAACCAGGTAACAACATTCGTGAGGCGCTTCGCAGTAGAGCCAAGGCATGGGTATCGTCCGCTTCGCACTTCGCTTTCCGCACACCTTCTATGTGATGGCGATTGCCATCCTTTTTCTTGGCGTCAGCGCGGCCATTACCTCGCCAAAAGATATTTTTCCGCCCATCAACATTCCTGTCGTCACTGTGATATGGCAATATACCGGCCTGTCACCCGAGGAGACGGATCAGCGGCTCACGACTTATAGCCAATACGCCATCAGCTCCAACGTCAACGACGTTAAGACCATGGAGGAGCAGTCGCTTGAAGGCGTTTCCGTCATCAAGGTCTACTTCCAGCCGAACGTCAATATCGACCTCGCCATTAGCCAGGTCGTGTCGGCCACCAACGCGATCCGGTCGCTTCTGCCGCCTGGGACTCAGCCGCCCATCGTCGTTCAGTATAACGCCTCAAGCGTGCCGGTTCTGCAACTGAGCCTGAGCTCGGACCGGTTGAACGAGCAGCAGCTTTACGACTATGGGATTTACCAGCTCCGGCAGGCGCTGGCGCCCATTCAGGGCATCACGCTGCCGACCCCTTACGGCGGGAAATACCGGCAGATCATGGTCTATCTCGATCCGGCCGCCCTGCACGCGACGGGCATTTCCCCGAACGATGTGCTTAATGCGGTTAATGCGCAAAGCCTGACGCTGCCGTCGGGAGATGCGAAGATCGGCGACCAGCAATTCATCGTAAAGCCGAATACGACCGCCCCCACAATCGACGCGCTGAACCGCATTCCCTTGCGGCAGATCGGTCCCAGGACGGTCTTTCTCAGGGACGTTGCGCATGTGGCGGATGCTTGGTCGGTTCAGCAAAATATCGTAAGGGCGAACGGCCGGCGCGCGGTGCTTTTGACCATTATCAAGAACGGCGACGCGTCGACCCTTGATGTCGTAAACCGCGTCAAGGCGGCGTTGCCGGAAATCCGTGCCGCGGCGCCGCCCGGCATGAATATCGACATGCTGTTCGATCAGTCGGTCTTCGTGCAGAGCGCCATAACAAGCGTATTGCGCGAGGGCGCCATCGCCGCGGGTCTTACCGCGCTTATGATCCTGATCTTCTTGGGCTCCTGGCGCTCGACCTTGATCGTCATGGTGTCGATTCCGCTGTCGATCCTTACCTCCATCGCGGTCATGTGGGCGCTGGGCCAGACCATTAACACCATGACGCTAGGCGGCCTTGCCCTGGCCGTCGGCATTCTCGTCGACGACTCTACGGTCGCCCTCGAAAACACGCACCGCTTGTTCGAGGAGGGCGTCGAGTTCGATCAGGCGGTGCTGGAAGGCTCTGCCGGTATCGCGCTGCCGACGCTTGTCTCCACACTCGCCATTTGCAGCGTGTTCGTATCCGTTTTTTTCCTGCAGGGCGCGGCCCGCTATCTATTCACGCCCTTAGGCATGTCGGTCGTGTTTGCGATGATCGCCTCCTACACCATTTCGCGAACCTTGACCCCGATTATCATCAGGGTGCTTCTTAGGAGCGAGCAGGCCGGCATTGCCGCGGGCAGGAGCAGCCTCCTCGCGCGCTTTCACGAGCGCTTCAACAGGGGTTTCGACCGTTTCCGCGAAGTTTATACTTGGGTGCTGACCGGCATCCTCCACCGCCGGGCGGTTATGCCGTTGGTAGCCTTGAGCGTAGTAGCCTGCGCAGGGGGCATTGCGTATTACACGGGAATGAACTTCTTCCCTCAAGTCGATGCCGGCCTCATTCAACTGCATGTCCGGGCGCCTGCGAGGACCCGAATTGAACGCACGGAGCAATATTTCCAGGATGTCGAAGACGAGGTCCGGCGCGAAATTCCCAAGCATGATCTTGGGCTCATTCTCGATAACATTGGCCTTCCAGCGCGCGTCTATAATTTTGCCTTCATGGATGGAACCGCCATCGGGGTGAACGACGGACAAATCCTGATCTCGCTCAATGATGGCCATGCGCCGACCGGGGACTACATTAAGAAGTTGAGAAGGTCGCTGACCAAGAAATTTCCCGACGTGCTGTTCTACTTTCAGCCTGCCGATATGGTCACGCAAATCCTGAACTTCGGGATAGCCTCGCCGATCGACGTGCAACTGCAAGGGCGATATCCCGGAAACCGCGCGCTCATTCAGGCTCTAAGAGAGCGTATGTCGCAAATTCCTGGGCTCACTGATGTGCATGTTCAGCAAGAGCTCGATGCGCCTGTGTTTTTCTACGACATCGACCGCACCCGCGCCCAGCAGGTCGGCTTCAATATGAATGCCATCGTCAACAACATGAACATCAGCCTCAGTTCCTCCGAGCAGGTCAGCCCGAATTTCTGGACCGATCCGAAGAACGGCGTGCCCTATTTCTTCGCGGTGCAGACACCCGAATATCGCATCGACACCTTAAATGCGCTCAACAACACGCCAATCAACAGCACATCCTCCGCGCAAACGCCGGTACCCAACACGCTGGGCAATGTCGCAATCGTAAAGCGGATGGGCGTGCAGTCGGTTTACAACCAGTCGAACATCCAGCCGGTCTACGATGTCTATGCGAATGTGGAGGATAGCGACCTTGGGCAAGTTTCGGGAGCGATCACCCGCGCGGTCGCCGATCTGCAAAAAGAGTTGAAGCCGGGTAACCGCTTTGTTATCCGGGGCCAGATCGAAAGCATGAATAGCGCCTTCCACAATCTGACCTTGGGCCTGATTTTCGCGGCGTTGTTCGTCTATTTGCTCATGGTCGTAAACTTCCAGAGCTTTATCGATCCACTCATCATTCTTCTGGCGCTCCCCGGTGCAGGCGCGGGCATCCTTTTGATGCTCCTGGTGACGAGCACCACCCTAAGCGTGCCCTCGCTCATGGGCGCGATCATGTCGATCGGCGTCGCCTCGGCGAATTCCATCCTGCTCGCGTCCTTCGCCCGGGAAATGCGCCAGCAAGGCGCCAGCGCGTTGGAGGCAGCGATCCAGGCGGGCCGTACTCGTATCCGGCCGGTCCTGATGACGGCGGCCGCGATGGTGGTTGGCATGATCCCGATGGCAATTGGCGCGCCTGGTGAGGAGCAGAATGCAGTCTTGGCGCGCGCCGTGATCGGCGGTGTTCTCGTGGGAACGATGACCACCTTGCTCTTCGTTCCCTATCTCTACTCAATATTCGGCCGGTTCGAGACGCGGAGAACTGAGCCGGGCACAAATGGAAGCTAGGGGTTGGCCCAATGCTCAAGGAAGTGGATCAAAGGCAGCACCCCGGTACAACTGAGACGCCAATTTCCAAGCGCGCGAAAGGGCTTGCCCGCGTTGTTGGCTGGATCGCGCTGATTTCGGTCGCGCTGCTGGCTGCCTTTGGTATCTGGGGACAAATGAAGCAGAGCCAGACTGCCCGTGAGACGCTTGAGCAGGCCGCCACCGAAGTCCCCACCGTGCGCACAAGCCTCGTGGAGACAGTAACCGAGCCGCGCCGCCTCGATCTTCCCGGCACCGCGAGCCCCTTTGACAGCGCCACGATCTACGCGCGGGCAACCGGCTACATCGCAAAGCGCAATGTGGATATTGGCAGCAGGGTCAAAAAAGGCGACGTTCTCGTTATAATCGCTGCTCCGGACCTCGATCAGCAGCTTGCCCAGGCGCGGGCGCAAGTCTCCCAGCTGCAGGCATCCATCGAGCAGGCGCACGCCAACGCCGAGCTGGCCAAGGTCACAAACCAGCGCACCTCACAGCTTGTCCAGCAGGGCTGGAACACGCAGCAGCAGGGCGATGTCACCCGGCTGACGCAAAACGCGCAAGAGGCCGCCCTAAATGTTGCGCAGGAAAATCTGAAGGTACAGAAGACGGTGGTCGCCCGTCTTGTGGAGCTGACGAGCTTCGAACACGTGGTGGCTCCCTTCGACGGAGTCATCACCGCGCGGAATATCGACGTAGGCGATCTCGTGACCGCGGATAACGCCGCGGGCACTCCCATGTTTGCCATGGACAATACAGATGTTCTGCGCATCCAAGTATTTGTGCCCCAGGATGCCGTCTTTGCC
>JBAVVQ010000192.1:0-7519 GCA_049697375.1 Rhodomicrobium sp. | reverse complement strand
GCTGCATGCGGACATCGCCCGTGAGACACTCGCGCTGGCCGATGCGATTGCGGCGAAGCAATAGGCTGGATTAACCCGCCTTTATTCGTTTCCGATTAAAGGCGGAAAAGCCGAACTATTCCAAGGTGCTAAGCGGGGTTTGCCGCACGCGCGAGCGGATCGCCGCCACCGTCATCCCCGGATGTGTCCGCCAGCAGAAGAAGCCATGAAACATTGGCGAATTTTCGCTCCACTGTCATGGCCGGGCTTGACCCGGCAATCCAGTTATAACTTGGAATACCTTGTGTTTTTCTGGATGGCCGCCTCCAAGGGCGGCCATGACGACGGAATTGGCGGAAACATCCGGGTAATCAAGTCCCGGAAAGGCGAAGGCCTTATCTGGGATCGTAACACATGGAGCGCCTGCCTTTATGCGATCCCGGCTCGCGCTTCGCTTGGCCGGGATGACGACTTGCAAAGCGAGGAGCGCCGCTTGCCTATTGGCAGCTGAGTTTGCTTAGGCGGCTCCGCGCCGCAGGCGCCAGTCGAGATCGCGCTCCCTGTCAGAGGCGAGACGCACCTCGAAACGCAAGCTTCCATCGTCCAGATCGCGCCGGCTAAGAACTTCGGTGTTTTCATAAAGCCAATGGATAAGCGCGCCGTCGCTATCATCGACGATCACATTGCGGGTCCGCATATTCATCTGAAGCCGGCTGCGGATCAACGCCGCCTAGTCCGCCATGCCCTTGCCGGTTGCGGCCGATGTCAGCACCGCGGGAGGCTGGGCCTGCGCCGCCCGCTTTGAAAGACTGGCCTTCTCCTCCCGCGGCAAGAGATCGGCTTTGTTCCACACCTCGATGACCCGGCTGCGCTGCTCCTCGGGTCCGATCCCGATCTCGGTCAGAACCTTTTCGACCTCCATGCGCTGGGCTTCGGAGGATTCTGCGGCGATATCCCGAACGTGCAGGATCAGATCAGCCTCCAAGATTTCCTCCAGAGTGGCGCGGAAGGCCGCAATGAGCTGGGTCGGGAGGTCGGAAATAAATCCCACGGTGTCAGACAAAAGAAACGCGCCGCCTTCCGCAAATTCAACCCGGCGCAGCGTTGGATCAAGCGTCGCGAACAGCATGTCTTTTGCAAGCACGCCAGCTCCCGAGAAGGCGTTGAAAAGCGTCGATTTCCCGGCGTTCGTGTAGCCGACAAGGGAAACCACCTGCTGCTCCGTCAACTTCCGGCGCTTGCGGTGCAGCCGCCTTGTGCGCTCCACGACGGCAAGGTCGCTGCGGATCACATCGATGCGTTCGCCGATAGCGCGGCGGTCCGCCTCGATCTGGGTCTCGCCCGGGCCGCCCAGGAAGCCGAAACCGCCCCGCTGGCGTTCAAGGTGCGTCCAGGACCTGACAAGCCGGCTCTTCTGATAGGTGAGACGCGCCAACTCGACTTGCAGCCTGCCTTCCTTGCTTTGCGCCCGGTCCGCGAAGATTTCCAAAATGAGCCCGGTACGGTCGAGCACCTTCGCGTTCCACGCTTTCTCGAGATTGCGTTGCTGGATCGGGCTCAGCGCGTGGTCCACAATCGCGACCGTAACGTCCTCGGCCTTGACGATCGCCGCGAGTTCCTCGACTTTTCCCGAACCGAGAAGTGTTGCAGGCCGCGGATGAGTAATCGGAACGGTCCCGCTGAAACAGACGCCCAGACCGATCGCCTTTGCGAGCCCGGTGGACTCCGCGAGACGCTCGGAAGCCGTCAGCCGGGAGGAAGCGGAAGCCTGCGGTCCGTGAGGCTCCGGGAATTTCCGGACTGGGACGATGACAATGGCGCGCGTCGCCCCTTCTGCCGAGGCATTTTTCTCTTTGTCTCCGGGGCGATGTTCAGCGATTTCGTGGTGTGCGAGCTTCTTCAACGGTTCTAACGTTCTCCGTTTTGGTCTCCGTCCAGAAACGAAATGGGTCCGCCCGGCATAATTGTCGAGATAGCGTGCTTGTAGACAAGCTGCGAGTGCCCATCGCGCCTAAGAAGAACACAAAAATTGTCAAACCAGGTCACGATCCCCTGCAGCTTAACGCCGTTGACGAGGAAGATCGTAAGAGGAGTCTTGTTTTTCCGAACGTGATTGAGAAAGGCGTCTTGTAGATTTTGTTGCTTGTCTGAAGCCATGACCTGTCCGTTTTTCAGCGCGGCACTGTTGGCCGCTTGCCCACTACCCGATTATCCCACCTGCTTTTGCATCGGTCTTTCTCAGCACGCGCTGGACAGCGCCTGCCGCTGATAATCCATCAGTTCCTTTCGGTCATGCTAAAACTTCGTGAGGCGAAGAAATCTTCGCCACGTCGTGATAAATCTTTCGTAATTCCAGCGCGATTTCGCCAGGCTTCCCGCCGCCGATGACATGGCCATCGATCCTGACGACCGGCATCACAAGCCCGGAAGCGGATGTCTGAAAAGCCTCCCTCGCCGATTTCGCCTCCTCGACCCTGAAAGGCCTTTCCTCGAAACGAAGCCCCTTTGCGCGGGCTGCCTCCAACGCAACCTCGCGCGTTATACCTTTAAGGATACCAGAATCCGCCGGACGCGTCACGAGAATGCCTGCGCCGGTCACGATCCAGGCGTTGCAGGATGCGCCCTCGGTGACGTAACCGTGCCCGTCGACCATCCAGGCCTCGTCAGCGCCCGCTTCCTTCGCCTGCTGGCGGGCGAGCGATTGCGCGAGAAGCCCCGTCGTCTTGATGTCGACGCGCTTCCAACGGATGTCCGGGAGGGTGATGATCGCGATCCCGGCGGCGGCTCTCTTATCGGCCTTGCTGCGCGACAGAGAGCGGGCGAAGCAGACAATGGTCGGCGCAATGTCTGCCGCGGGAAAGGCGAAATCGCGCGGCGCCACGCCACGCGTGACCTGGAGATAGACAATTCCGTTCTTGACGCGGTTACGCCGGATCACTTCGCGCATAATCACGCCGAGCGGCTTCAGGCCCATCGGCTCTGTCATCCCAAGTTCACGAAGCGAGCGGCCAAGACGGCGCATGTGCCTGCCCTCGTCCACAAGACATCCGTCGCGGACCTCGCATACTTCATAAACGCTATCCGCGAATTGAAATCCGCGGTCTTCGACATGGATGGCGGCGTCGGCGTAAGGCGTATACCTCCCGTTTACATACACAACCCGTGTCATCGTCCGCCTCTCTCGCGCAAGCCTTCAAACTGCAATTCTATTGCCAAGGCGCATCCAGCTTATGAAATCGCAAGGCGCTCGATCAACCCGCCTTTCCTTCCGATCAAAGGCGGGAGGGTTGATCGATTCTAAAGCGCAAATCCGTTACAGAAGCAAACCTTGCCAATCCGGCCTACGGATCGTCATCCCGGCCAAGCAAAGCGCGAGCCGGGATCGCAAAAACATAGGCGCTTCAATCCTTTACGATCCCGGATAAGGCTCCGCCTTTCCGGGACGACAGCGGTGGCATCCGTTAGCGCGTCCAACGAAGTTGCCTAGTGTCTGACGTCCCCGGCGCGTTCGTTGGAGTTTACGCCAAGCGCCCGGATCTTCCGGTGCAGCGCCGAGCGCTCCATCCCCACGAATTCGGCAGTGCGTGAGATGTTGCCGCCAAAACGGTTGATCTGCGCCATGAGATACTCACGCTCGAAAATCTCGCGCGCATCGCGGAGGGGGAGCGACATGAGGTGCTCACCCCCCGAGCCGTTTGACGATAAAGGGACGTTGGCTCCGATATCGTCGGGCAGCATGTCCGCGGTGATCACGGCGTCGGGGTCGCTGTTTGACATGATCATCACGCGCTCCACGATGTTGCGGAGCTGGCGCACATTGCCCTGCCACTCATGCGATTGCAGCACGGCCGTGGCGTCGTCGCCGATCACCCGGGGAGGAAGACCCGAGGAGAGCGCGATCTGTTTGACAAAATGTTCGACAAGCTCGGGAATATCCTCCCGGCGCTCGATCAGCGAAGGCACCCGCAGCGGCACCACGTTGAGGCGGTGAAACAGGTCCTGACGGAAACGGCCCTGGCTCATCTCGCGCTCGAGATCGCGGCTTGACGACGAGACGATGCGCACGTCGACCGTCACTTTTGGGCCGCCGCCGATCCGCTGGAACTTCTGCTCGACGAGGACGCGCAAGAGCTTGCCCTGGGTATCCACGGGCATGTCGGCGACCTCATCGATGTAGAGGGTGCCATTGTGGGCTTCTTCAAGCGCGCCCACCTTACGCGTGGTCTGGCCTGTCTCCTCGACGCCGAAGAATTCGATTTCGACCCGATCGGCCGCCATTGACGCTGCGTTGACCGCCACGAAGGGGCCGTTCACCCGTTGGGAGCAAGCGTGAAGGTACCGGGCGGCAAGCTCCTTGCCGGACCCTTGCGGCCCCGTGATCATCACGCGGCTGTTTGTGGGCGCCACTTTTTGGATGCTTTGGCGCAAATGGTTCATGGTCGGCGATTTGCCGATCAGATCGGAGCTGTAAAAGCTCTTCTCCTTCAGCTCTTTGTTCTCGCGCTTGAGCTTCGAAGTCTCGAGGGCGCGCATGGTGATGACCAGGAGCCTGTCGGCCTTGAAAGGCTTTTCGATGTAATCGTAGGCGCCGCGCTTGATCGCCATCACCGCGGTTTCGATATTGCCGTGGCCGCTGATAATGACGACCGGAAGGTCGGGATGCTGCTTTTTCACCCGAGCCAGAACTTCCAGACCGTCCAGCTTCGAACCCTGCAGCCAGATGTCGAGAATGACGAGAGATGGCCGCCTTTCCTCGATGACCCGCAGCGCCTCGTCGCTGTCTTTGGCGAGCCTCGTCTTGTGTCCTTCATCTTCCAGAATCCCCGAGACGAGTTCCCGAATATCGGCTTCGTCGTCGACGATCAGAATGTCAGACGCCATGGCTTAGTCCCTCCTTTCCACGCGTCGCCGCCTGGTCGGGCGCGATGGTTCGCGGCTTCCAATTCGGCTTTGTCTCGTCCTTGTCTGGTCTGTCGGCGCTCAGTGACACTGGGACGGACATACTGATCCAGGCGCCGTGTGCGTAGCCCTCGCTTGCGGGAGCGTCGGCAAGGTTCAGCACGCCACCGTGCTGCTCCGTTATCCTTTGAACGATGGCCAAACCAAGCCCTGTGCCTTTTTGCCGGGTCGTAACGTAGGGCTCGATCAGCCGATGGCGGTTCTCTTTTGGCAACCCGCAGCCATTGTCGATCACGTCGACGACGAAGCGGTTGTCGGCCACCCGCAGGCGGATGACGACCCGCCCCTTCCCTTCGCCGCCGCCATTCGCATTCTGATAGGCGTCTACGGCTTCGCTGGCGTTTTTCACGAGGTTCGTAACGGCCTGGGTGAGGAGGCGCCGGTCGCACAAAGCGATCAGCGGCTCTTTCAGCGTATCGATTTTGAATTCGATCTCGGGCCGGCTCATCTGGAACAGGATGACGGCTTCGCGCACGACCTCGCGGATGTCCTGCTCTTCGAAAACCGCCGAGGGCATGCGCGCGAAAGATGAAAATTCGTCGACCATGCGCCCGATATCCCCGACATGCCGGATGATCGTGTCGGTGCATTTGTCGAAGATCTCGCGGTCGGTCGTGATCGAGGCTCCATATTTGCGCCGGATGCGTTCGGCCGAAAGCTGGATCGGGGTCAGCGGATTTTTGATTTCATGCGCGATGCGCCGCGCCACGTCCGCCCAGGCCGACGTCCGCTGCGCCACTGTGAGTTCGGTGACGTCGTCGAACGTCAGAACCACTCCGAAATCGGCTTTGTCGTCTTTTTCGCGGGTTACCCGGACGGCAAAATTGCGCTCGCCGGTCTCTCGCACGATTGTGATCTGGCTTTGCACAGCTTTGATCCTGGCCTGCCTGCGCGCCTTGTCGATCACCTCGCCAAATTCCGGGACGGAGGATTTGAGCGGCTTGCCGATGAGCCTCTCCTCCTTGAGACCGAGGAGTTCGAGCGCGGAGCGGTTGGCGAGCGTGACGCATCCCGCCGGATCGACCCCGATGACGCCGGCAGACACGCCGGAAAGCACGGCCTCGATGAAGCGCCGCCGCTCGTCGAGTTCGGAGTTCTTGGTCATGATGTCGTCGTGCTGTGTCTTGAGATCGACGGTCATCTGTTTGAACGTCGCGCCGAGGCGCCCGATGTCGTCGCGCGCAAAGCCATCATCGAGGTGAACATCCAAATTGCCCTGGCTCACCTCCTGCGCCGCGCCGATGAGCTTGCGGATCGGCATGACAAGGCGGTTCGCGAAGACAAGCCCGGTCCAGATCGCCGACGTCAGCAAGGTCAGGGCCAGCAGCACGTACATGATCGCGAAGACGAGCTGATACTGTCCCCGCGCCTGTTCGAGCTGGGCGAACTGCATGATGTTGAACTGCGTGCGCTGGAGCAGCCGGAAAACATTGGGATTCACCGGGCGCAATGCGTAGAGATAAGCGTCGTCGATGCCGACGAGCTTCTTCAGAGCCGCGACGCCGTTCGAGAGATCCCAGCTCACCGGGACGATCCGGCCCTCGGAGGCGCGCGCGATGTCGGCGAGAGGCGGAGCGCGATAGGGCGGCCCATCGGAGGCCGACGCCAGAAGATTGCCCTTCGAATCGATGATGAACGCGGCCGGGACGGCGCGCAAAGCGACGGCAGCCCCGAAAAAGCGGTCAAATGCCGCCTTATCTTCCTGATAAAGCGAGGCTTTTTCCTCAACCTCGCGGCCCACGCCCACGATATCGGAGCGGATGGTCTGCCCGCTCTCCTGCATATAGGACTGGGCCACTTCCACCGAGTTGCTGACGATGCTCTTCACGCGAGTCGAGAAAAAAGTGTCGAAGGTCCGGTCGATGGAGACGGTGGCGAAGATCGCGAGAAGGACGGCGGGAACAAGAGCGACGAGGCTGAAGACCCCGGCGATGCGGAAATGAAGCCCCGCGCCAGCCTGCCGTTTCCTGGCTTTCAGAAGCTTGACAACCTGAAACCCGATGATGCCGATTATCGCGATGACGAAGACGGCGTTAATGCCAAGCGTCCAGAGAACGACGTTGTTCGTCGGAATGATCGAGGTCAGACCGTTCAGGATCAGGAAGGTCGCCACACTCGACAAGAGCGCCGCCACGACAACGCCGAGGCTCATCCAGAAAGCGCTCACGTGCTGCCCCGCCTTCGCGAGACCTGCTGTCAAATGCGCCTTGAAGCCTGCAGTCACGAGCTTGTTGCACCCTGTTGCTGAGCTGCATCGGTGGCTGCTGAGTTTGGGGAAATTGTGGCAAATCCACCACGTTTTGTTGTGACTTGGTGTGTCTGAACTGTTCCGACTTAGCGCGAGGGGCGGCTGCGCGGTTGGCATGCCACGAAAGTACAAGTCATGAATCCACAGTCATCAGTTCTCGACGCCGGAACACGTCACCGCATTAAGGATGACTCTTGAAGCCAGGGGCGACCTCAAATTGAATACCGGTTCGGCGATTGATACGGAATCCGGTTGATTTCTTCGCTGTGTCATCCCGGAAAGGCCAAGGGCGTTATCCGGGATCGTTACAAATGCCAGCGCTTTTTGCGATCC
>JBAVVQ010000191.1:0-2098 GCA_049697375.1 Rhodomicrobium sp. | reverse complement strand
CTGTTCCAGCGCGCCGATCCATTCGCCGCAGAGATCCGAAGCCAACAAGTCCGGCTCTTGGGTCTTAAGCCACGGCTGCAAGATGACATCGCCTTCGCCTGTTTCGCAATCGCCTTTCAAAAGCAGGTAGCGCGTCTCGTTTCCGCGGAGTGCATCCTCCACTATTTCTGAGTCTGTTAGCTCGTCTTGGGCAACCATAGCCTCCGCGTGAGGCTGGTAAGCGACATGATCGAAGGGCTGCAATTCCTATTCGGCGCCGGGCAGCAGCCGCGCCCGTTCGATCGCTTTTTGCTCTGCATCGCCGTCATCGCTTGCTTCGACATCAACAATCGTGGTGTCGAGCCTGAGACGTGCAACCTGAACATAATATCTGACGGACTTTGGAGAAGTTGCCATGCCTGCCTCAACGTACCTGCCACGGATGTGGAGAAGCCACGAATGCGGTTCGCTCCCCCTGGCGCAACACTGGCGCTGACCTTAGCCTCAAATGATGGGAATCGCGACAAGGGGAAGCTGGTCATGATCGATGATCCTCGCAAAACAGAACAGCTACTATCGAGTTTAGAGGCTGCCCTTCCGCTCGAATCCCGCATTGGCCCGCAGCTGGCTGCCATCTTGAAAGACAAAATACCAAATCTTAAGCCGCTTCAACGATGCCGAATCTCACGGGTGTTCTACACTGGTGACGAGGGCGGCATTGTCTGCAGCTTGGAGTTGCCTGAAGCTGGCGGTAACGAAGTGTATTTGGCTTCGATCACGCAGTTGCTGTTCGATCCGAGGCTGCCTTTGACCCGCCCGATAGCCCTCTACCAGAAACACCGCCTCAAGCGCATTCGCCGCCAAGCGACGGTCCATTAGCCAGAGGTGTCAAGGCGCCGGCGATGGCCAGGACTTCAAAGACGCAAGCGAAAATCCCTCTCGATTTGCTGCCATGGATCGAAGCCAGGGATCGGTTCCGGCTTTCGCATGCTCATGTGCAGATGGCGCGCGAATTGGGATTGAACCCGAAAAAGCTCGGCAAACTCGCCAATCACGATCAGGAGCCTTGGAAACTGCCTCTGCAGGATTTCCTTGTGAAGCTGTACATGAAGCGTTTTGGGCGGGCGCGCCCCGAAATCATTAGAAGCATCGAGGAGACTGCGGCGGCCAAGCAAGCCAAGAAGCAGGCAAAAAAGGCGGCCAGAGCCGCCACATCGCAGCCGTCAGGCCAGGATGCGTGAGGTGGCGGCAAGGCTGGTCAATCTTCGGCAGAAACGGGACGCTAGCGGTGAGGAGTCGATTGCACCACCCAAACATTTTGCGGAAGGGGTATTGAAAAATGGACATGGCGGATTTCAACGCCCTGCACATGCCTGCGCTGGAGCGGAACGAGGTGCGGCACAATCTGCTTTTGGGGATGATGTCGCAGCTGTCACTCGCTCAAGCCAACGAAACGCGTCGCTGGACGCTGGGCGGCGCCGGCGCCTGCGCGATGCAGACAAACGCCAACCGCAGCATCATCTTGGGCGAATTGGATGAGCGCCAATGCCACGCGCTCGCCGATCAGGTCTACGGCAGCGCGTTTGCGGGAGCGGTCGGCCCAGAAAACACTGCGCATTGGTTCGTTGCCCGCGCGATTGAGCTCGGTCTCTCTTTCGGAGACGCGGAAGCGCTCTTGTCCCACGAACTGCGGGAGCCGCCGGTCTATCCCGGCGCTTCCGGCAAGGCTCGGCGCGCCAACGAGGATGACCTCGGCCTGGTCTTCGAATGGATGGCCGCGTTTGGCGCCGAGGCCGTGCCGCACGACCCGCCGGTAACCCAAGAAGATGTTGCGAAGAGATTGAAGGAGCGGGTTGTGCTGTTCTGGGAGACGGGCGGCGAAACGGTCTCCATGGCGGCGCTTGCCCGTACAACGCGGAACACCGCCGCCATCGGGCTTGTATATACACCGCCAAACCTCCGGGCGCGCGGCTATGCCGGATCGGTGACGGCGGCTCTGACGGAATACATTTTCGCATCAGGCAAGACGACGGCTTGCCTGTTCACCGATCTGCGCAATGCCTATTCCAATCGCTGTTACGCAAAAATTGGCTTCAAGCCGGTCTGCCCAACCTGGCAT
>JBAVVQ010000190.1:0-6646 GCA_049697375.1 Rhodomicrobium sp. | reverse complement strand
ACATAAGCCACACTAGGATCTTGTTTTTGCTAGTGTCCCTTCTGTCTCCGAATTGCCGTACGAGGGCGCTGCAAGTTGGCCGGCAATTCGGAGACGGGACACTAGCGCTAAAAGGAAGAATTATGCCTCCCGTGACGATCTATACAACGCCGACCTGCCCTTATTGCCGTTACGCAAAGAACCTCCTGACGAGCAAAGGTGTTTCATTCGAAGAGATTGATGCGAGCGATCCTTCAGCCCGGCAAGCCATGATAGAACGGGCGCCCGGAAGTTATACCGTTCCGCAAATCTTTATAGGTTCCCGTCATATTGGAGGGTGTGACGACCTTTATGCTCTCGATGCGAAAGGAGAACTTGATCCTCTCCTGCAAAGCTGAGCACAATAGAAGGTGAAGCGAAGGGAGGCGGATGTCGCATGCCGGGCAAAAAAGATCGTTTCCGAGTGGCCCTCGTCCAAATGCGATCGGGGCGAGACGTTCGAGAAAATCTTTTGGAAGCCGAGGCCTTTATACGCGATGCCGCCCGAAAAGGGGCTCAGTTCATCCAGACCCCCGAGAACACGCTTTTGATGGAGACTGAAACGGCGCGTCTGTTTGAGAGGATCGCGCCGGAAGAAGCAACCGAAGCCATCCCGCATTTCTCCGCCCTGGCCAAGAGCCTCGGCATCTGGCTTCATATCGGTTCCATCGCCATCAAGGTCGGCGAAAAGCGCGCCGTAAACCGGGCCTTTCTCTTTGCTCCCGACGGGCAGATCGTGCTCCGCTACGACAAAATTCACATGTTCGATGTGAATCTGCCGAACGGCGAAAATTACCGGGAGTCCACAACCTTCGCGCCGGGCAGGACCGCCTATGTGGCGCCCTTGCCTTGGGGCGCGCTTGGCGTTGCAACCTGTTACGACATCCGCTTCCCCGAGCAATATAAGGCGCTCGCGAAAGCGGGGGCGAAATTCCTTGCCACGCCTTCGGCCTTCACCAAGGCCACGGGCGAAAAGCATTGGCACATTCTTCTGCGCGCCCGCGCTATCGAAAACGGCTGTTTCGTCTTCGCGGCGGCGCAAGGCGGGCGGCATGCGAACGGCCGGACAACGTATGGGCACAGCCTTATCGTGTCGCCATGGGGCGATATCCTCGGCGAGGGCGGGACGGAGCCCGAAATCATCATGGCGGATATCGATTCGGCGGACGTGGATCGGGTTCGCGCGCGGATCCCGGCCCTTGACCATACCTGCGACTTTGCCGTGACCGTTCTGCCTAAGCCGAAGCTTGCCGGGCTCGAGGTCCTTTGATGATCGGCTTCCTGGCGTTTTTTAGGCGAAAGCAGGCGGATGCTACCGCAAAAAGCGCGCCGCCCGATGAGCAATCGCGCCAGCCACAAGCAAGAAAGGCCGCCTGGTTGATGGGCGCAGGCTACGAAAAAACCCAGGACCTGCTTGCCGGTCATGATGGCGAGCGCGTCGGATTTCGCAAGCCTGTGCAGGGCTAACTAGGTTCACCCCGGGACGGCCGCTAAGCAGAGTTTGGTGGAAGCGCGAACGGATCGCTGCCGCCGTCATCCCGGATAGGCGAAGCCTTATCCGGGATCGTAACATATTGGAGCGCCTGCCTTTATGCGATCCCGGCTCGCGCTTCGCTTGGCCGGGATGACGAATTGCGAAGCGAGCGGCGCCCGGCTCGCCCGTTGGCCGGATCGGCGGAGTTTGCTTAGGCGCGGAGCAAAAAGCAGTGCGTAATCGCGATCAAGACCCATATCACCATGGCGGCTCTCGGCAGGAATGCGGCTGAAGCCCACCCCTCGTCCCTGGTCTTTGCGTCGCCCCCGCCGGTGATATTTGGCAGATTTGCAAACCCGCCGTTCTGGGCGAGTTCCGCATCCCACTTGCTTCTTAAAGCCACAACGGCGAGAGACGCCGCCCTCACGGAAATGTAGGAACGGCGCGCGGTAAAAAATCCGAAGAAGCAGATCAGCGTCAGGATGAGCGTGCCGAATTTGAACTTCAGGTCTGTGGGATCGCCTATGAACTCCTGCCAGGATCTTACGAGTTCAAAGGTTCCCGCGCTTAACCTTTTCTGGTTCAGCAAGGCGTAACAGCTGAACAGGAACGCTTGCGTTGTCAGGAACCAGGTCATGCGCACGTTCATCAACGTGTCTTCGTGCTTCACGTAATCGCGGTATACGTTGTAGAGGGCGATGGCCTCGCTTTGCGGGATCGTGTTTTTCTCCATCGGCAAAGGTGGCCGCCTCAGCGAAGGTGAACGACGTATCGGACGAAGGGGTCGACCGGGATGACCTTCTCGTACAGCGAGCGCGCCACGTCGTTGCTTTCATGAGTGTGCCAATAGACGCGGGCCCAGCCGTTGTCGTAGCCCATCTTGATCAGCGCTTCGATAAGCGTTCTGCCCACGCCCGCGCGCCGGTGCTGTTCGGCCACGAAGAGGTCTTCGAGGTAGCACATCACCCCTTTCCCCCAGGTGTAGGGGTGAAGAACGTAGTTTCCGAACCCGATGAGCTGCGGTTCTATCTTTGGGGAGACGCTTTCGGCGACAACCGCCTGAATGCCTGCTCCGCCGTCCATAATCCTCCGCCACAGCGCGTCGGTGACATCCTCTGAAATCGAAACCTCGTAGTACTCGCAGTAACCCTTCCACAAATGCCGCCAGCCGGCCTCGTCCGCCGGCTCGACCGGGCGCACCCGCCATTGTAAAGTCACGCCGCCTCCGCCGATAGGATATAGTTTATCGACAGATCCCTGTCTGACAGGGACCACACCCCCATAAGAGGTTTGAACACCATTCCGGAAAGTCTGCCAATCTCGAATCCTGCTTCCTTGAGCTGGGCCTGAGCCTCCTCAGGTTTTATAAACTTCTTCCAGTCGTGGGTGCCTTTCGGGGCAAGCCCGAGAATATGTTCGGCGGCCACGATGGCGAGCGCGTAGGATTTCGTTGTCCGGTTAAGCGTTGAAATGATAAGCAGCCCGCGCGGCTTGCAAAGAGCGCGGCATGTTTTCAGGAACGATGAAACGTCGGCGACATGCTCGATAACCTCGGATGCGACAACCATGTCGAAAGCGCCGCCCTCCGATTCAAGCGCTTCGGCGGTCGCCGCGCGATAGTCGATGTTCAAACCCTGATTTTTCGCATGGAGCGTCGCAACCCCGATTGACTCCTCGACCGGGTCAATTCCTGTTACACTCCCGCCGAGCCGTGCGAGCGGTTCCGACAGGATGCCGCCTCCGCAGCCAATGTCGAGGACAGAAAGGCCGTCCAGGGGGCGAAAGGATTGGTTTTGTTGATTACGCCAACTCTGGACTTCCGCAACAATGAATGCGAGCCGCGCAGGATTGAGGGCATGGAGACCGCCAAATTTCCCGCGCTCGTCCCACCACTCTTTGGCAAGCCCCTCAAAATGACGGAACTCCGCCGCGTCGAGTGATGGGCTATGCCGTGTTTCTGCCTCAATCCCCACCGATGGCGTTCCTTATGTCCCTGGGCGCTCTATGTTTTCGCCAATTCTGATTTCACTCTTGCACCATAGCTCACGAACATGCTCCTCGTCATGAAGTTTGGCGGAACTTCCGTCGCTGACATCGCCCGCATCAAAAATTCGGCCTTCCATGTGAAGCGCGAGGCCGAGGCAGGCAATCGCGTCGTTGTGGTTGTATCCGCGATGGCTGGACACACGAACCAGCTCGTCGCCTGGACGCGCGAGGCGCATCCGTTCCACGACACGCGCGAATATGATGCCGTCGTGTCTTCCGGGGAGCAAATTACAGCGGGCCTGATGGCGATCATCCTGCAATCCATGGGCGTATCCGCGCGCTCCTGGCAGGGATGGCAGATCCCGCTCAGAACGGACGACGCGCATGGAGGCGCCCGCATCGACCGCGTCGAAGCGGCTAACCTGCTGCGCCGTCTCGATCAGGGAGAAGTGGCGGTCGTAGCAGGGTTCCAGGGAATCAGCCCCAGGAACAGGATAACCACGCTCGGGCGCGGCGGTTCCGACACGACCGCGGTGGCGCTCGCAGCCGCCTTGAAAGCGGATAGATGCGACATCTATACGGATGTGGACGGTGTGTACACAACCGACCCGCGCATTGTACGGTCTGCCCGGCGGCTTCCACGGGTGTCCTATGAGGAAATGCTCGAAATGGCGTCTCAGGGAGCAAAAGTGCTCCAGACCCGTTCCGTAGAGCTTGCAATGGCGCAAGGGGTGCGTGTACAAGTGCGTTCTAGCTTTGATCCACCAGAAACCTGCGAACCCGCTCGAGCCGGAATGCCGGAAAAGTGCGGGACGCTTGTTTGCGACGAAACGGAAATGTTAGAGCAACACGTTGTTAGCGGTATAGCTTACGCAAGGGATGAAGCGAAGATCACCGTCCTCAGCATCGAGGACAAGCCTGGCGTCGCAGCCAGCATCTTCATGCCGCTTGCCGAGGCGAACATCAACGTGGACATGATTGTCCAGAATATCTCGGAGGACGGCCGCAAGACCGACCTCACGTTCACCGTCGCGGCGACGGACCTTCCGCGTGCGCTCCAAGTGCTGCGCGATCGAAAGGACACGATCCGCTATAAGGACTTACGCGGCGATACCGATATGGTAAAGGTCTCGGTGATCGGCGTCGGTATGCGCAGCCATGCGGGCGTGGCTGCGGAGATGTTTCAGGCTTTGGCCGAGAAGCAGATCAACATCCAGGCCATATCGACGTCAGAAATCAAGATTAGCGTCTTGCTCGGCGCGGCCCATACGGAGGCTGCCGTTAAGACGCTGCACAGCCTTTTCGGCTTGGATCGAACGTAAAGAAGCAGGCAAATAAAACGAAGAGGCGCACAACGGAAAATGCGCCGGTAAATTCACAACCAAAAGGTCATTGGACCGGGCAGATGCCCTGGACTGAGCGTGCACCATGGGTGCTGATCCGGCAACTGCGGGCGATCATGGCGAGTACGTCAGAGCCCCAGGCGAAGCTGGACAGCATCGTCAAAGTGATAGCCTCGAACATGATCGCCGAGGTGAGCTCGATTTATGTCCGCCTTCCAGACGACGCCCTTGAGCTTTTCGCGACAGAAGGCCTGAGAAAAGAAGCCGTTCATATCCTGCGCATGAAGAAAGGCGAGGGTCTTGTCGGCCTTATCGCTGCCTGGGGCGAGCCGGTTAATCTCTCGGACGCCCAGAAACACCCGGCCTTCTCATACAAGCCTGAAACGGGGGAGGAGATTTATCATTCCTTCCTCGGCGTGCCGATCGTTCGCGAGCGGCGCACCATCGGTGTTCTCACGGTTCAGAACAAGATCGAGCGGAAATATACGACCGAGGAGGTCGAGGCGCTCGAAACGACGGCGATGGTGCTGGCGGAGATGATCGCTTCGGGCACCTTTGCCGGAGCCGTCGTGCCCGCGCCGAGCCGCCGGGAAACGTCGGTCACCCTGAAGGGAACGCCCCTCTCGGATGGCCTTGCGCTCGGTCACATTGCGCTCCATGAGCCCCGTCCAGCCGTTCTTAAATTCTTCGCGGAGAACATACCGGCAGAGTTGAAACGCTTGGATGAGGCGCTCGACCGGGTGAAGGGGGATATCAACCGCCTTCTTTTAGATGACACGCCCTCGGACGGCGAGCACAAAGAGATCATCGAGACCGTTCAGATGCTCGTCCACGACCGTGGGTGGGCGCGCCGTATGCGCGATGCTGTCTCGGCAGGCCTTACGGCGGAGGCGGCGGTCGAGCGCGTGCAGCAGAATATGCGCACGCAGCTCATGAAGACGGGTGACAGCTTCTGGCGTGAGCGTTCGCACGACCTCGACGATCTTTCCAACAGGCTGCTCCGCACGCTGCAGGGACACGACCATGGCGCGGCCCTGCGCAGGCTGCCGAACGACGCCATCCTCGTCGCTCACAATATGGGAGCCGCCGAGCTTCTCGATTACGATCCTAAGAAGTTGCGTGGCCTTGTGATCGAGGACGGCGGCGCAACCGCTCACGTCACCATCGTCGCCCGCTCGTTCAATCTCGCCGTTCTTGTCCAGGTGCCCGATGTCGTGGCCGCCGCCGATCACGGAGATCCGGCGATCCTCGATGCCGCCACCGGGCAGTTTCATATCCGGCCCTCGCTTGAGCTGATCAGGGCCTACGCCGACAAAGCGCGCTTCCGGGCCAGACGGCAGGCTCGCTTCTTCAAACTGAGGCATTCGCCCGCGGTTACGAAGGACGGAGAGCGCGTCGTACTGAACATGAATGCCGGCCTGCTCGTTGATATGCCGCACCTCTATCAGAGCGGAGCGGACGGGATCGGGCTGTTCAGGACCGAGCTGCAGTTCATGGTCGCGTCGAAGTTCCCCAAAATGGACGAGCAGCGCGCCGCCTATGCCCGCGTGCTCGATATGGCGCCGGGCCGTCGTGTTGTTTTCCGAACTCTCGATGTGGGCAGCGATAAGGTTCTGCCTTATCTGAAGAAGCTTAATGAAGAGAACCCGGCGCTCGGATGGCGGGCGATCCGCATGTCGCTTGACAGGCCGGGGCTCTTCCGGACGCAGATCCGGGCGCTCTTGCGTTCGGCTGCCGGGCGAGAACTTTCTGTGATGCTGCCGTTTATCGCCGATACCTCGGAGTATCTCGCGGCGAGGGCGCACATCGACAAGGAAATCGCGCA
>JBAVVQ010000189.1:0-17020 GCA_049697375.1 Rhodomicrobium sp. | reverse complement strand
CCTCAAGCAACCAACCCGGACGGCGATGCGGAAACGCATTCCGCCCCGCAGCCGAAGCCGCAGGGCTGTGCCGTCCCTATTCGGTTTTGCTCCCGGCGGGGTTTGCCTTGCCAGCCCTGTCGCCAGTGCTGCGGTGCGCTCTTACCGCACCCTTTCACCCTTGCTCTATTTTTGTCTATCGCGCTCTGCGCTGCTTGAGACACCGAACGCGATGACCTGAATAGGGCGGTTTGCTTTCTGTGGCACTTTCCCTAGGGTCGCCCCTGCCGGACATTATCCGGCGCCGTGTTTCCGTGGAGCCCGGACTTTCCTCCACCCGGGAAGCGCTACGGCCTTGCGGCCCACAACGCGCCTTTCGAGCGGCGGCCATCCGGCCAACTGGCGCCCTGAGTAAGGGGCTATGCGCAAGCCCCGTCAAGAGGATAGCGGAAAAATATGCACGGGCTTTGCGGCAAGCGGACCTTTTGCGCGGGCTGCGCTGTTACAAGCCGGGAGCAAATCACAAACAAAGGCAGTTGGGCGTCCTATGGCACACAGAACTGTAGCAGCGATTATCGCATCCTGCCTCGTATGGTCCGGCGCGGCGGCGGCGGACGAAAAGCCGATTGCGGAGCAGATTGTGGACGCCATGAGCAAGGTTTTCGGCCCTCAGCGTGACGGCTTCCGGGCCAATCATGCGAAGGGCATCGTGGTCGAGGGCAGCTTCAGGGCGACGCCCGAAGCCGCCGTGCTGAGCAAGGCGGCGCTCTTCAACGGAAGCGAGATCCCGCTGACGGCGCGATTTTCCGACGCAACGGGCATCTCGAATATCCCCGACGGCATTCCCGACGCCAACCCGCACGGAATCGCGATGAAGTTCCACCTGCCGGACGGAAGCGATAGCGATCTCGTCATCAACGCGCTGAAATTCTTTCCTGTCTCCAACCCCACCGATTTCCGCGATCTGCTCCTGGCCATCGCCGCCAGCCCGCCGGACGCGCCCAAGCCCACGAAAGTCGAACAATTCGTGACCGCCCACCCCAATATCGCCGCAGCCAATGCCGCCGTGCATACGCCCGGCAGTTTCGCCGATGAGGAGTATCAGGGCGTCAATGCCTTCGTGTTTGTGAACAGCGCCGGACAGAAGCAGGCGTTCCGCTACCACCTTGTGCCGGAGCGCATCGTGCATCTCGATCCGGCCGAAGCGAAGGAGAAAGCGCCCAACTTCCTTATCGACGAGGTGCAGGAGCGGCTCAAGAAAGGCCCGATCACATTCCATTTGAAGGCGCAGCTTGCCGCGCCGGGCGATCAAACCAGCGATGGATCGAAGCCCTGGCCGGATGATCGCAAAGAGGTGGACGTGGGCGTCTTGACCATTGCGAAGGTGGCCGCCGATCCTTTCGAGGTCCAGAACAAGTTGCTGTTTCTCCCAGGCGCCCTCCCGGACGGGATCGAGCAATCGGACGATCCAATGATCGATGTCCGGAATGAGGCCTACCCGATCTCGTTTGCGCGCCGCCAGCAATAAGGGCGGAAATCGCCGCGATCGTGCAGCCCGAGGCGAGTTGGCGCCCCTAAGCCCGCGAGCGCTCAAGCGAACCTGCCTCGGACAAGCTATATCTAGAATCAATAAGTTGCTAGTACGCCTTATACGCGGGAAGTCCTGGCAACATCCACAGCAAACGGGTCAGGACTTCCCGCGTAATAGTCATCCCAAACCCAAACCGGAGAGGCGAATCCTTATCCGGGAAGCCTTTTCCAGCTCTACCGGGAAGAAAGGCTCGGTGTGAAGAAGCGCAACAGGCTCTTGCGCAACCGCAAGGGAATGATTTTTTAGATCGGCCGGATGAGGATGAATCTATGCCGGTCCATCCCCACAGCCATTGGCATCAAGCCAGCGTGTGCACGATAACGGCGCCTGCTGCAGCTGTGACTGGCTCGCTTAGGAGCTGGGTCACATTCTTTTTGATCCAAGGGAGCAGACGATTGTTCGATTCAACTGCTCCCGCGTAATCGTCGAAAATGCTGATCGCGGTCACGGTGTCGTCGGGCGCATAGATAACATAATAGGCTCTGAAGCCAGGAACAGCGCTGATGATATGGAGGGCCTCCTCTTTGATCTTGCGCGCAAGTTCATCTGCCTTGCCAGCCTTTGCTTTGCCTTGACGAATTGAAGCATACATCCCTTTCCCCTTGCGATTTTGGCTAAGGCGAGCTCTTGCTCAGCGTCCAAGTTTTCCCGTGCGCCGCGTCAACTTTGACGCGGCCCGCGCATGTGCAGTAGCATCGCTTCGATGCGTCTCCAATTTTGGGCCTGTTCGTTTTCGCCTTTCTTTTCGAAATCGCTGGCCTTCTGAGCGGCTTCCGCAATGGCCTTGGGACCGTGCAAATCCCATAGCTGCCGTGCGTAGTCGTGGAGTTCGGACTCTTCTGGCATGGCGTCATTCCTTTTTTAGCCCCAAAAATGATATCAGAACGGGCTGAAAGGACATACCGACTCTTCGCCAGCAATCGGGTCTCGACCTATGCCGGAGCGTGCTTTAACAGGGCGCACGTTAAGACTTGCACAGTCTGCTTCGACCGCGTGCTCAAGAGGCTTCCCATCGCGCGACCTGTACTACCGGTCGATCTCGCCGAACACGATATCGAGGCTGCCGAGCACGGCCGACACGTCGGCGAGCATGTGGCCTTTGCAAAGGAAGTCCATGGCCGCGAGATGCGGGAAACCGGGGGCGCGGATTTTGCAGCGATAAGGCTTGTTCGTGCCGTCGGCCACGAGATAGACGCCAAACTCGCCCTTCGGCGCTTCGATGGCGGCGTAGACCTCGCCCTCGGGAACGCGGAAGCCTTCGGTGTAGAGCTTGAAGTGATGAATGACGCCTTCCATCGTGCTTTTCATTTCGGCGCGACGCGGCGGCGTGACCTTGTGGTTGGGCAAAAGCACCGGGCCGCGCCCAGCCGGCGAGTTCAAGCGCTCGATACATTGCTGCATGATGTGGACCGACTGACGCATCTCCTCCATGCGGATGAGGTAGCGGTCCCAATTGTCGCCGTTCTTGCCGATGGGAATGTCGAATTCGAGGTCGGCGTAGCATTCATACGGTTGCGACTTGCGCAAATCCCAGGGCGCGCCCGAGCCGCGTATCATCACGCCCGTGAAGCCGTAGGCCATCCCGTCGGCAAGGCTGACGACGCCGATATTGACGTTCCTTTGCTTGAAGATACGGTTATCGGTAAGGAGCTCGTCCATGTCCGCGAGAACCTTCAGGTAGGACTCGCACCACGCCGCGATGTCGTCGATGAGAGCCTGCGGCAGATCCTGGTGCACGCCGCCCGGCCGGAAATAGTTCGCGTGAAGCCGCGCCCCGCTCGCGCGCTCATAGAACACCATGAGCTTCTCGCGCTCCTCGAATCCCCAAAGGGGAGGCGTCAGCGCGCCGACATCGAGCGCGAAGGTCGTGACGTTCAGGATATGATTCAGGATGCGGCCGATCTCGCTGAAGAGCACGCGGATGAGCTGGCCGCGGATCGGCGGCGTGATCCCGAGAAGACGCTCGATCGCCAGACAGAACGCGTGTTCCTGGTTCATCGGCGCGACATAATCGAGCCGGTCGAAATAGGGGATCGCCTGGAGATAGGTTTTGTACTCGATGAGCTTTTCGGTGCCGCGATGCAAAAGCCCGATATGCGGGTCGATGCGGCGCACCACCTCGCCGTCGAGCTCCGTGATCATACGAAGCACGCCGTGCGCCGCCGGATGCTGCGGGCCGAAATTGATGGTGAAATTGCGGTTCTCGGGCGGCTTCACGCAAAGGTCGGAGCCCGCGCCTTCCGCTTCAGGTGTTCCACCCCCATCAGCCATCTGTCTCTCTCTTTCCGGGAAAGGCCGCCGCTGTCAGGCAAGCCATCGTGGCATTATTTTCAGCTTCAGAAGCTTGAGCATCAAATACTCCTGAGGCCGCAGATACTTCAGATATATGTTTGTTGCGGGCGCTCGGAAAGCGCCATTTGATTCGCCGCGCCCGAATGTCCCGGTAAAGAGCACGCGCCGACGGAACACGATGGCCGGGGCAAGATTGCGAATGTACGGGGAAAAGGCCGCCATGCAACCGTCGAGCGAGCCAAGCTTCCGCTGCGCGGCCCAGAGATCGTACGTGAAAATGAAGAATTTGCCTTCCGCGAGTTCAGAGAGGCGCGCGAGAAAGGCTTCCTCATCTTTCAACCAGTTCAGGACGCCAAGCGCGGTGAGCACGTTGAAATTTTGCGCGGGAAGGGTGAAGTCGGGCGCGTCGAAGTCGGCCAGATGGGTTCCGGGAAGCGTATCCACACAGTCGACAGGAATGTATTTTGAGCCCTCGGGCAGGAAAATCCTGAGAGGCTGAGAACCGGCACCGAGATCGCAGACGACATCTCCAGGCCTTAGAAATGCCGCCGCGAGTTGCGCGCGGTCACGCCAGGATTCTTTCGCGTCTCCCGATGCGATACTTCTCCAGCCGTTCATCTCTGTTATGTCTGCGGTGATGCGCGAAACGTCTTCCATTGCCGGCATTTGATCTCCGCGAGCGAGCGCCATCTAAACAATTTCAGCGCCATTATAGGTTGCACCCGGAATTGTAAATAGCTCTCGCATCTTGGAAGAAACATCCCCAATTGAATTTCCGCTTCGGCAGTCCTCGCCTCTTACTTTGCTTTCGCTTTCTCATCGCCGGGCAGCGGCGCGTAGTGGGCGCCCTCCCAGGGGCTTAGGAAATCGAAGCTGCGAAATTCCTGCGGCAATTTTACCGGCTCGTAGACAACGCGCTTCTGCTCCTCGTTATAGCGGACTTCGACGAAGCCGGTCAGCGGAAAGTCCTTGCGCAACGGATGCCCTCGAAAACCGTAATCCGTCAGGATGCGGCGCAGGTCGGGATGTCCTTCGAAAAGGACGCCGTAAAGATCGTAGGCCTCGCGCTCGTACCAGTTCGCCGCCGGATAGATGCCTACGAGGCTCGGAACGGTCGCGGCGGTGTCTGTCGAGAGCTTGAGGCGCACGCGCAAATTCTCATAGACGCTCAGGAAGTGATAGACGACCTCGAACCGCTCGGCGCGTTCCGGATAATCTGCGCCGCAAATGTCGATCAGGAGCTTGAAGCGCCATGCAGGATCGTCGCGCAGGAATTGGGCGACCTCGGCGATGCGGGGGCGCTGGATCGTGACCGTAAGCTCGCCGAGGACGAGGCGCGTGCCTATAACAGCATCGGGACAGGCGAGCTTTATCGCTTCCGCCAGGGCCTCAAGCTTCCCCGTCTCCGTCATTGCTTAGCTCCGGCTGTTAGCGTTCGATTGTGCCCGTGCGGCGGATTTTTTTCTGAAGAAGCATGATGCCATAGACGAGGGCTTCGGCGCTCGGCGGGCATCCGGGGACATATATATCGACAGGCACGATGCGATCGCATCCGCGCACCACCGAATAGGAATAGTGGTAATAGCCGCCGCCGTTCGCGCAGCTTCCCATGGAAATGACGTAGCGCGGTTCCGGCATCTGGTCGTAGACCTTGCGGAGCGCGGGCGCCATCTTGTTGCACAGCGTTCCTGCCACAATCATCACATCGGACTGGCGCGGGCTGCCGCGCGGCGCGAAGCCAAAGCGCTCGACGTCATAACGCGGCATGGAGGCCTGCATCATCTCGACCGCGCAGCACGCAAGGCCGAAGGTCATCCACATCAGCGAGCCCGTGCGCGCCCAATTGATGAGGTCATCGGCGGTCGTGACAAGAAACCCCTTGTCCGATAGCTCGGTGTTCATGCTCTTGAAAATCGCATCAGGATCGCCCGAGGGGGGCACAAGCCCGTAGCCCTCGCCAGATCTCTCCAAAAGCCGCTCACCGAATGGCTGTTTGATCAATCCCATTCCAGCGCTCCCTTTTTCCACTCATATATGAAGCCGATTGTAAGAACGCCAAGGAAGATCATCATCGCCCAGAAGCCGAACGCGCCCGCTTCCTTGAACGCCACGGCCCAGGGAAAGAGGAACGCGACCTCAAGATCGAAGATGATGAACAGGATGGACACCAGGTAGAAGCGCACGTCGAACTTCATGCGCGCGTCGTCGAAGGCGGGAAATCCGCATTCGTAAGCCGCGACCTTTTCCGGATCGGGCTTGTTGGGAGCGACAAGGAACGGCGCGACGAGCAGCCCGAGCCCTATCACGAGTGCGACTGCGAAAAAGATAACAAGCGGAAGGTAAGTCAGAAGCAGGTCCGTCATGATCGCTCGGCTCGGTTCAGCTCGGAGATGATTTATTCATTTACGATGGAAAGGACTTGGCGCGCAACCGGCTTCGCGATGGACAGCTTGTCTCGTCGTCTTATTTGCCTGCGAAAGGGCCGTCGTGGCGGCGTGGTGCCGGCCTAGCGCTGCTGAAAAAGCCTGAATTTGAGCTTCATCCTTCGACAGGCTCAGGATGAGGCCGAGCGATTTCACCGGCTTGGACCTCATGGTGAGCTTGTCGAACCATGGGCCGCATCGTTTTCCGCAGCCTGCCAGAGATTGGCAATCGCTCAATCGAATGGGACGCCGAAGTGAGCTGCACATTTTTTAGGCATTTCAGAGCGGCGGCTGCCGCCCCGGAAGGCCTTTCACTCTGCGGCGCGCGGCCCGTAAAGTCTTCGCACCCCGGCGATGTCGGACGGCTGCAGGTCCCGGACGCGCTCGTCGTAGCGAAACGCCATCACGGCGCCGGTGCTGTCCGGATGATCGAGCCCGATCGCATGACCCACCTCATGCGTAAAGGTGTGCCTGAGATCGTAGACATCGAGGTTGCCGTCAAAGCCGATTTTCCAGCGGGACTTCGGATTCAGGCAGACATAGGCCTGATCGATCGGCACGACGGAACCGTCGCCGCCATTATCATCCAAGACCGGCGAGGCGGGGGCATTGCCGAGCGCCATCGTGACGGGTGTGGGGCCTTTTTCGCCGCGATAGCTCAAATTGGCGAACGCGCGCCCGCCCGGATCGTCCGCCGCGCCGATCACGATATTGGCGAGCCTCGGATCATTCATCTCGATGAAGGCTATGTTCGCAACGCTTTCCCACCGCTGCAAGGCTGCCTGCAGCTCGTCCTTGGCCTTTTCTTCCGTGAGATCCGGGGATTTCGCGACGATGTCCGAGAAAGCGTGCATCTTGGCGCAATTGCTGGGGCTGAGTATGCTTTTTCTGGTCTTTACGTGGTAGGCGCCCTGCAGGATAGAGTAGGTGATAATTGTCTTGCCGCCAGCCGCTTCAGGAGCCCAACGCATGAGATAACCCTCCACGCGAAGAAGTTCGCCTGCTTCCGCCAAAGCAGCGTTGCCAAAAGAAGACACCGCCGCCAGCCCTGCAAGCGCAACACGTCTTATCATCTTCTATCCACCCCCCGGCCGCTTGCGGCCACTGTCAAGATCCAGCTAGGCTTATTAACTCACTCTTAAGAATAGGAATCAATGAATGCGGCTTTTGTTAAAGCAAAGCAAAAGGTGGGCCAGAGTGAATGGAAGCGCCTATTCGGAGCGTCCGGCGAAAGTATGAGAAGCAGTAGGCTGATGGATTTTTCATCTTTGAACGCAAGCGGGCACTGGAAAAGTCGAGCCTGGAGGCCACCTTGCGCTCTAATGGGGTATCGGGCCTTCCACGAGAAGTTGTTTCGCCGTCTCTTGCTTGAACGCGAGTAATTAATATTATAGCGCGCCAACAGGTCGCAGACTTTTCTGAGCTTTAATCTCTCTTCAAGCTGCATTCGGGATAAGCATGGACCGTCTTCCTGTCTTCGAACTGCTCATGAACGCCGATCCGGTGGTGCAAGGGGTCATGCTGATTCTTGCCGCCGCCTCGGTTGTCTGCTGGACCATCGCGTTCGAGAAATTTATGCGAATCGTCGCTTTTTCGCGGCAGGTGACCGCTCTTGAGAGCGCGGAGGCAAGGCGCGGCGACGCTTCGGGCTGGCTTGTGGATCGCATGAGGCAAATCGCGGATGCGGAGCCGCTCGGGGATGGCGAAACCCAGGCCGAGTTCAATGCGAGGCTGGAGAAGAGCCTGCAAATCGAGACGAATGCACAACTGCAAAGGCTCCAGTCCGGGCTTCCCTTTCTGGCGACGGTCGGGTCCACCGCCCCGTTCGTCGGTCTTTTCGGGACGGTCTGGGGCATCATGCGCAGTTTCACGGGCATCGCGGCGGCGAAGGATACAAGCCTCGCCGTCGTCGCGCCGGGCATTGCAGAAGCGCTGTTCGCAACCGCAATCGGCCTTGCCGCGGCAATTCCCGCTGTGATTTTCTATAATCAGGCGAATGTTTCGCTCGGCCGCATTGCGGACCGGCTGGCGGCGGCGGTGGCGAAATTTGCGAAAATGAGGGTTTATGGCGAAGCTCAAACGCGGCCTGCCTTTGACGCAAAGCCTGCGGCGGCGCACGTAAAACAAGGGTTGACCAATGGCGGGCTGGAACACCGGTAACGGAACAGAGCGGCCTTTCCAAACGAAGATCATGGCGGACATCAACGTCACGCCGATGGTCGACGTCATGCTTGTTCTCCTCGTGATCTTCATGGTCACGGCGCCCTTGCTCGTCGCGGGTGTGCCGGTGCAACTTCCCAAGAACTCGGCGCAAAGGATCAGCCAGCCGAACAAGCCGGTCATCGTGACGCTCGCTGCGGACGGCCGCCTCTATATCCGGGACGAGCAGATGGATGCGGGTTCGCTCATTCCAAGGCTTGCGGCCTTGCGGGAGGGCGAAGGCGACGCCGTCGTCTATCTCAGGGCCGACAAGGCCATTCCCTATGGCGACGTGATGGAGCTTCTCGGCCGTCTCAGCGCATCGGGCTATCAGCGGATCTCGCTCTTGTCGCAGGCGCAGGACGCCCAGGCTGGGGGCTCGCAGGCAACACCGCCCGCCAAGGTTTCGCAATGAATTGGATTCGCCTTGGCTCAGCCTCAGCCGCTGTTGGCGTTCACGTAGCGGTTCTTGGCCTTTTCGCCGCTTCGGCGACGTATCAGCCCGATCCGGCTGCGCTGCAATCGGGCAATGGAGACGAGGACATCACCGTCGCCGCCACGATCACCATGCAATCCGAGGAAAGTCTCGGGCTCGACACGGCTAACGTCCAGCAGCAGGAAGCCTCGCTGGGCGGCCAGGCTGCCCCGCAAGTGCAGGAGGAGGTCAAGAAGGAGGAGGAAAAAGTCGAGCTTCCGCCCGAGAAATCGCCGGAGCCAACCCCGATCGCGGAGGAAAAGGAGCCCGAAAAGAAGATCGTCGAGGTACAACCCTCGATCCCGGCGCCGTCCAGCGAAGCCCTGGAGGAGCAACGCGCCGCGACGCGCGCCTTGGAAGCGCGCCGCCACGAGGTGCTTTCGCTCTACAACAGCCGGGTCTATCAGGCTTTGATCAAGAACGCCATCCGCCCCAAGGCGACCCAGAAGGGGCGCGTCGTCGTTGAGTTGACGCTCGCCCCGTCGGGCGAACTGTTGGATCATCGTGTGGTCGAAAGTTCCGGCTCGCTGGCGCTGGATAAAACCGCGATGACGTCGCTGGAACGCGCTGCGCCATTTCCCCCCGTCCCCGCCGAAGTGAGCAAGCAATCTCACACGTTGCGCGTGCCCTTCGAATACGCGGTGAAGTAGAGGCGGCCCGTCGAACGGCGCTTACCGCGCGGAATTTTGTGAATTGTTCGTTTGCCGCGCCGAGCTTTAATACAATCGTAGTTAACAGGGGGCGCCGGATTTATTTCCGGTCATGAGTTTGGTTAAAAAGGAGTTTAGTCCGCGCGGGGGCGGGAGCGCCGCGTGCTCGAAGTGACCGGAAATAAATGCTGTTAAAGTGTTGTGAGAACACAGTTTTTTCTGAGACCATGACCTCCCATTAAGCTCTATTTAATGCCGGAATTATTTCATTTACTGGGACGCGCAAATGTCCGTTAAATATATTTCTGCCTTACAAATTAACGCTTGAGCTTAGCCGTAACGCCATAGGCGCGGGCTGCGCCAACGGCGTTCGATTCGTCTTTTTTCCCATATTTATCAGGGGTTGGAGCGGGCTTAGGCAGCATTAACCTGCCATAAAGGCGCTTTCGCCGACAATATTTCAGAAGAGGAAAACGGACGAAAGCGTCAGGGACAAATTGGACCAACGGAGGCCGAAAGTCGCCGGATGTATACAAAAGGAGGGCTTGGACGCTGTTGGAAGCGCCAAGGCGGGCTTATGTTCTCATCCAGGTCCTGATGCAAAGCGTAGAGTTGTCATGAGCGTAATTGAAGCCGCCACCATCAAGGCCGGGAAGAAACCCGCCGAAATTCTTGCTCTTCAGCGGGAGGCTTTTCTGCGCGCCGGGCCGCCCGATCTCGCCGAGAGAAAAGATGACATCCAAAGGCTTCGCGCAGCCCTCAAGCAGGAAGCGGAGCAGATTGCAGCCGTCATCTCTGCGGATTTCGGCAACCGCTCGCGGTACGAGACATCGCTTGCCGAGATCTGGCCGGTCGCGACCTCGGCGCGCGAAACCCTGAAACATCTGGCGCGCTGGATGAAGCCGAAAAGCGTCGGGGTCGGCTTGGAACTCATGCCGGGGCGGGCGCGCATCCTTTACCAGCCTGTTGGCGTCGTGGGCATCATCAGCCCCTGGAACTATCCGATTCAGCTTGCTCTCATGCCGCTGATCGCGGCGCTGGCGGCAGGCAATCGCGTCATGCTGAAGCCATCGGAACTGACGCCTCGCACATCCGAATTTCTGGCGGACTTTCTGGGCAGGCTTTTCCCTGAGGAGAAGGTCGCCACAATCCTCGGCGGTCCTGAAGTGGGCGCCGCCTTCTCCGCGCTCCCCTTCGATCATTTGTTTTATACCGGCTCCACGGAAATCGGCCGCCGCGTCATGCGGGCCGCCGCCGAGAACCTGACGCCGGTGACGCTGGAACTTGGCGGAAAATCGCCCTGCATCATCGGGGGGGACGCCGCGCTTCCAGCGGCTGCGGAAAGCATCGCAACCGGCAAGCTGCTCAATGCGGGCCAAACCTGCATCGCTCCCGATTACATCCTCGTTCCGGAGGACATCCGGGACAGGTTCGTTGGCTTGATCCGCGAAGCCGTCACCAGGCTTTACCCGTCGCTCGCTGCGAACCCCGATTACACCTCGATCGTCAATACCCGCCACTATGGCCGCATCACGCGGTATATCGAGGAAGCCCGTCAGCGTGGAACGCGCGTTGTCGAGATCAATCCGGCGGGAGAGGCGCTCTCGCCGCAGGAACGGAAGATCGCCCCGACGCTCTTGCTCGATCCAGCCGACGATCTTCTCGTGATGCGCGAAGAGATTTTCGGTCCCGTGCTGCCGGTCAAGTCCTATCACACGCTCGACGAGGCTATCGATTATGTGAACAGCCGCCCGCGTCCGCTCGCTTTGTACTATTTCGGGCGGGACACGGCGGAGCGCGACAAGGTTCTGGAGCGGACGACCTCCGGCGGGGCTTCAATCAACGAGACGCTGATGCATGTCGTGGTCGAAAATTTGCCGTTTGGCGGCGTCGGCCCTTCAGGCATGGGCGCTTATCACGGCGAATATGGGTTCCAGACTTTCTCGCATCGCAAAGGCGTCTTCCTGCAAAGCCGCTACAACGCAGCAAGCTTTCTGCGGCCGCCTTATGGCAAGATTGCCGGCACCATGAAGAAGATTCTTCTCACCAGGTAAGCGGGAAAAGTAAGTAACAAGGACAGTGGCATTATGACGACAGTTGCGATGTAATATCTCTCGCCGTCTAGCTGTGTTCCAAAAGATCAGATCACTGATTGTCACATTAACTTTTAGAAAAGATCGCGAGATCTAGTTTACCTGCGGCTAAATGGCAGGGAAAAAATCTTCATCGTCGTTGTTAAGTCGTCCCGACTCGCTTAGCAGCCATCGTGGGCACTAATGTTGGGCGGGCAAGTAATATGAAATCGTGGCGACTGCGTGCCCGCGGGGGCGCGCTGATCTTTTGTATTTCCTCTTTGCTGGGGGCGACTGGGCAAGCTTCGGCGGCTGACCTCTACGTCAGGCCAGGACTTAAGGATGGCCCTTATCTACCGGTCCCTGCGCTCTGGGAGGGTTTCTACCTGGGTGGTAATGTTGGCGGCGCATGGAATACAGCCACTGTCGACGATCATTATGATTACGTCGGAGATCCCGTATCCAGCAATAACCTAAATGGCAGCGGCATCATCGGCGGCGGCCAGATCGGCTATAACTTTCAGTGGGGCAACATCGTATTCGGCCCAGAGGCGGACCTCGGTTATCTCGGCCTATCCGGAAGCAGATCGGTTGCGTTGACTCCGGCGCCGGATTGTCTGGCGCACTACCCGGGAGACATGTGCGGGCTCAATGCGAATTACTCGGCCTCCGGCGGTCTTTACGGTGACATCACCGGCCGCCTCGGTTACGCGGTGGATCGCGTGCTCTTCTATGCCAAGGGCGGCGCCGCCTTTCTGGACGTCGACATAAAGGCGAATTACGTTGGGCAAAATTGCGCTACCGCACGCAATTGCTATCTGCATCCGAATGCGCCGGTGAGCGCGTCCACATTCAACTTCGAACAAAGCGAAACCCTTTGGGGCTGGACGGCGGGAGGCGGCGTCGAATACGCATTGAGCCAGGAATGGTCCGTCAAGGTCGAATACCAGCACTTCGATTTCGGAAGCGCCTCCTTCAGACATGATGGCGCGTTCGACATTCCAGGAACCCCATGGCGCTCGACACTCAAGGGCGACGCGGAGTTCTCTCAGACCGTCGATGCCGTCAAGGTAGGGGTAAACTTCCACCTCAACGCGTCCGCGACAAACCTGGAGTAGCGCGCAAAGCAAGCGCGGCACTGTGGTCCGCCGCATACCCCGCCTGGAAACGATCAGAACGCCGTCTGGACCAGGCTGGCCATTATTTTGCTAAGGCCGCTTCCCCCCGCGCCAGCCGCCGTCATCTTTGGCGCAAGGAGGATCATGAGAGCAGAGGCGCTGATTGCGCCCCAGAGCACGGCTAATGCCAGGTTTTCACGCGATACTTGCACGATGGCACCCACGGTTGAGGTTGTGCCGCCATTGAGCCTCGCCATCGGCCTGCACGCAACCGCAAACTGGGTTTACGCTTAAAGGGTTGTAATTTACACTGTTGCTCAACCAAAGATTGTGGTATTCCAAGAGTGCGCCCAGTCGAGGCGCGTAACTCTCTCCCGCCCGCCTTACACGTCCCGTAAGGCACAAGCCCCTCCAGTAAACCAGTAACCTGAGATGGACTCCCATCAATGGATGTGAATCTTATTGTCACAGCAGTCAGCGGTCTCTTCTTCGCTGGCATCATCAAGGGCGCAACCGGAATTGGATATTCGTCCTGCGCTCTGCCTTTCCTCGTTGCATCTCTTGGCTTGAAGGAAGCCATCGTTCTCGTTGTCGCGCCTGCAATGGCGAGCAATGTGGCGGTCCTGTTCACAACAGGTTCCTTGAAGCACAGCTTGCGAAAGTTCTGGCCTCTCTATGTCGCCACGCTCCCTGGCATCCTCTTTGGCGTCTTTCTGCTGACGTGGGTGGATAAGCGCATTCCGACACAGGTTCTCGGAGTCATTATTTGCGCTTACGCGATTCTGGCGCTGCTTCGGCCCGCCTTGACGATTTCCCCCAGGATAGCGAGAACGGCGCAAGTTCCGGTCGGTCTTTTGAATGGGGTGTTGACGGGCTTCACGGGCTCGCAGGTGATGCCCTTGATGCCCTACATGCTTGCCCTCAACCTGGAGCCCGCGCTTTTTGTTCAGGCGGTAAACATCGCTGTCGTGGTCGCATCAGCTTTCTTGGGTATCGGTCTATGGATAGCGGGCCTGATGTCGGCGCCGGATTTCAGCTTGTCCGTTCTGGCAATCGCGCCGGCGTTGCTTGGGGTCCAACTTGGAAGCTGGGCGAGACGGCATATCCCAGCGTCGCAGTTCAAGTCCATCGTGCTCGGGGTCCTGCTTCTGATCGGCTTCACGCTCGCGCTTCGAGCGTGAGCCAAACAAACCCAATTTGGTGACCCGAACGTACACGCTCACAGGATTACGTCCGGCTCGCCGAATGCTCGTGTTCACCCTTGAACCCCATTCGAAACACTCGTATAACCCCGTCACCTCCAAGACTGCTGGGGTGTAGCCAAGCGGTAAGGCAGCGGATTTTGATTCCGCCATGCCCAGGTTCGAATCCTGGCACCCCAGCCAATTAGCCTTCCGAGAGGTTCCGAAGACTTCCATCTTCCCAAGAAAATACATTGGAAATCAAGGGCTCCACGTTCTGATCCGCTTCACTTACGTTACGGCCGCGCGTCGGCTCTGGCTACGCTTGACCCATGTTGTTGCCTCCATGAGCCCAAGGCTCGATCCCCGATGGCGCGGCTCCTTCCCCATGCCGGTGCGGAATTTCACCCGCTCGAAACATCGGGCTTGACTTGGCGCACCACAGCCGCGGGAAAGATTTAAAAAGTGATGACTGATGAAGTGTAGGATAAGGAGCGTTCGGCTTGTCCTTCGACAAAGATTACGCGAGCGCCTGCAGCCAGACGAGATTGATTTTCTGCACACCCCGGATGACTTCCTTGCCTATGCAGGCACTGGCCGTACAGCGACGCGACTTTTTACAAGTGAAAGTCGAAGTATGGCGGGCTTGGAGCTCCGGATGCCGAGCGTGTCAGGCAGCGCTGACTGTACCAGTTTGATGTGGAGGGGGGGCGCCGAGCTGTCATTTCAAAGGCTCGCAGTTATTATCTTAGGTATCCCGGTAGTTATATACTTCATGGAGACCTCCGGAAGCTCGATCTTCTCAACAACGCCAATGTTCGCCGGGCCGGCCGGGCGGGTTACCGAGGGCTTCAGGCTTTCGCGTTGATTTTCGTATTTGCCCTCATGTTGATGGTGGTCGTGGCGCCCTTCGCGGTTATATATGGCAATCAGGCGCCTCCCGCACTCGCGCCAGCACTACTCGCCGCCACGTCATTTCTCACCTGGCGGCTTTACCGATGGTTCCTTGGCAGAGATAAGAAGAACTCGACCTGACGGTTACGGCGTACGTTCCCTCCAATCTTGCCACGGCGCCTGCAACAAAAAAATCCTGCCGAGCGACACCGACGGAGAAGCTTAAAAGGTTCTAGATTTTGTCGCTGACTGCGGCATGAGAATTACCGCTAAGTCTTTCCGCGAGTTTCTTGAGCTGCCAATCCCGGGCTAAGGCAGCTGCTTTGTCCCAAGTCGGTTTATGGTCCGGCAAGGAGGGCAAAGGCGCTGAACAGTCCATGGTCGCAATCGACCGGTAAAAGGCGCAACTTTTCGGCCTGGGTCGGAAAGCGTCCTGCCGCGATCGCATTTTCCAGCGATCCATATCTCTTAAGAATGCTCGCCGCTCCCTTTTCCCCGATCCCTTTCGCGCCCGGAATCCGGTCCGACGCGTCGCCCCGCAGCGCGATGAAATCGGGTACTTGCCGCGGATCCACCCCATAACGCTCACGCACCTGGGCGGGACCGATGCACGCCATTTCGCCAGCACGAAGCGGCTGCAGGATGGTCGTCACTTCGGACGCGAGCTGGTAGGCATCGCGGTCGCCGGTTGCGACAATCACGGTTCCGCCTTTCCGCTCCTCTTGCGCTGCCGCGGCCGCAAGAAAATCGTCGGCCTCGTAACCGGCGGCCTTTGCCGCCGCGAAGCCGCAAGCCGTCACGAACTCAGGCAGGACATTCAGCTGCTCAACCAGCTCATCGTCGAACCGGCGTCCGGTTTGATAGCCCTCAAGCGCCCTGTGCCGGTAAGTCGGGGCATCGAGCGTGTCCCAGCCGACAAGGGCGGCGCGCGGCTGTTCGCCTTCGTAGAGCCTGGGCAGAAAATTGGCGAAGCCGACGATTGCCCCGGCGCCCTTATTGCCCGCTCTTCGTATGCTTTTTGGCACGGCGTGATAGGCGCGATGCGCAAACGAGTCGCCATCAATGACGAGGAGAGGCCGGGTCACCGTGTCCGCCGCCTGTCGTCACTGACTTCAATCCATACCGGCGCATGATCGCTCGACTTTTCCCAGCCTCGAACCTCACGGTCGACACCGGCGGCTAGGAGGCGCTTGGCAAGAACGGGATTGAGAAGGAGATGGTCGATACGCAGGCCGGCGTCCCGACCCCACGCGTTCCGAAAATAGTCCCAGAAGGTGTAGATGCGTTCGGACGGATACAGCGTTCGAAAGGCATCCGTCCAGCCTTGTTCGTTGAGACGATGAAAAGCCTGCCTCACCTCAGGACGAAACAGGGCGTCATCCACCCACCTTTCGGGCTTATAAACATCGAGCTCCGTCGGCATCACATTGTAGTCGCCGATGAGCGCCACGGGCGCATCCAAGGCAAGCAGCTCGCTTGCGTGTGAAATAAATCTCTGAAACCAGCTGAGCTTGTAATCGAATTTCGGCCCGGGAGCGGGATTGCCATTCGGCAGGTAGAGGCAGCCAACAAGGATTCCGCGAACGGTTGCCTTGATATACCGGCTATGGGCGTCCTCAGCGTCGCCGGGCAGTCCTCGACGGGTCTCAACAGGGTCAGCGCCTCGCGCGAGGATCGCGACCCCGTTCCAGCTTTTTTCTCCGTGCCAGATGGCGCCATAGCCAAGCTTCGTCAACGCGGCTTTGGGAAACTTCTCCTGAGGCGCCTTCAGCTCCTGCAGGCAAACCACGTCCGGCTTTGACGACTCCAGCCAGCGCAAGAGAACCGGCAGGCGTCCGTTGATGCCATTGACGTTATAGGTCGCGATTTTCATCCCTTGCACTTGGTGTGTCGCTCAAACAGACCCAAGGTGGGGGCGCCACGCCTGAGCTGCTTTACAAGAGCCAAGAACCATTATGCAAAGCTATCGTTTGCATAGGGCGGATTTTGGGGTCTGGCTTTGGTGCAGAATATTTTAGTCTAGCGTAACATGTTCCCTAAGGAACAGCGGATCTCCCGAGTTTGATGAGAAGCTCATTCAATTCAAACCTCTCATCTAACGGATCAGATCATGCTGCAAGATCCAAGGCGCGCGTTGCTCACCACT
>JBAVVQ010000188.1:0-7867 GCA_049697375.1 Rhodomicrobium sp. | reverse complement strand
GCATCATCGCCTGGTCCCTCTGGCGAAGGGCGCATCAGGCCGCCGCCAGAAAGGCGCATCTTAACTCAAAAATGCAACTGTAATGCTAGAATTTGAAGGCTGAGCGAATGCCGAGGACGAGAGCATTTGGAATTTCGGGCGCCGAGCCTAGATTGATCCCGTCAGCCAGGCTGAGCTATGGGATCGACAAACCTCACACGCGATGTATTTGGTCTGGAATTGACGAGGCCTTAAGGCGGATCACAAACTACCATGCGTGAGTTCTCCGGAGGAATTCTCCATGCCTGCCCCCGCCGTCAAAACGGATTCCCCATTCTGGCAATTGCCCCTCACCGCGCTCTTGGAACAGGTGGCCGCAAGCCCTGACGGACTGAGCAGCGCAGCGGCGGCCGCGCGTCTAGCGCAGTTCGGCCCAAACCTGGTTCATGGGGTGCGAAAAAGTGCGCTGATCCTTCAATTTTTGAGCAAGTTCCGCAACCCTCTGGTCATAATTCTCCTCACTGCCAGCGCCCTTTCCGCGTTCACCGGCGACGCCGCCAGCTTCTTCATTATCGGCGCCATCGTCATCATTAGCGTGACCCTTGATTTCGTCCAGGAATACCGGGCCGGACGGGCGGCGGAACGGCTGCGCCAGTCGGTGGCGGTGCGTGGGCAGGTGCTGCGGGACGGCAAGCCCCTTGAGATTCCGCTTGCGGAGCTGGTGCCCGGCGATGTTGCGCTCCTTACCGCCGGCGACCTGGTTCCCTGCGACGGCAGGGTGCTGGAGGCAAAAGACTTCTTCGTCAACCAGGCCCTCCTTACCGGCGAACCGTATCCGGTGGAAAAGGCCCCGGCTGAATTGCCGGGAGAGACGGAGATCCTCTCGGCCGGCAACACCGTGCTGTTGGGGACATCGGTGATCAGCGGCACAGCCAGGGTGCTGATGTGCCGCACCGGGCAGAATACGACGCTTGGCGGCATTGCTGACACCTTGCTGGCCAAGGCCCCGCCCACCGCCTTTGAGGAGGGGACCCGCAGCTTCGGGATCCTCATCATGCGCATGACGATCCTCCTCGTCCTGTTCGTCCTTCTCGTCAACGCCTTCTTTCACCGCCCTTGGCTCGAATCGTTCTTGTTTGCCGTGGCCCTGGCCGTCGGGCTGACGCCTGAACTCCTCCCCATGGTGGTCTCCGTGACCCTGTCGCGGGGCGCGCTGCGCATGGCGGCCAGCAAGGTGATCGTCAAGCGGCTCTCCTCGATCCACAATCTTGGGAGCATGGATGTATTCTGTACCGACAAGACCGGGACCCTGACCGAGGCACGCATTCACCTGGAACGCCATCTGGACCCCCTTGGCCGGGAAAGTCAGCGGGTTCTGGAGCTGGCGTACTTCAATAGTTTTTTTGAAACGGGACTGAAAAGCCCCCTGGATGACGCGATCCTGGAGCACACGGAAATCGACGTGAGCGGCTGGCGCAAGATCGATGAAGTGCAGTTCGACTTCGAGCGCCGCCGGATTTCGGTGCTCATTGACAACGGCGCTAATAGGCTGCTCGTGGTCAAAGGGGCTCCCGAAGATATCCTGCGTCTGTCGGTCAGCTATGGGGTGGATGAGGAGGCGGGCCCGCATCCAATGAATGATGCGGCGCGCGCGAGCATCAACGCTCAATTTGAGGCCCTCAGCAAAGAAGGCTTCCGTGTGCTGGGAATTGCCTCAAGGCAGGTGGTGATGGATCATACCCATGCCGTGGTCAGCGATGAAACCGAACTGGTCTTCGCGGGCTTCGCCGCCTTCCTCGATCCGCCAAAGGAGAGCGCCAAGGCGGCCCTGGCCGGACTTGCCGCCGATCGGGTCGCGGTCAAGATCATCACCGGCGATAACGAACTGGTGACCCAACATATCTTCGCGCAGCTCGGCCTCCCGGTAACCGGTGTGCTTACCGGCGCCGACATCCAGCAAATGGATGATCTGGCGCTCGCAGCGCGTGTGGAGCAGGTCAACCTCTTTTGCCGCGTGGCGCCTGCCCAGAAAAACCGGATCATCCTCGCGCTAAAACGGCGCGGCCATGTGGTGGGCTATCTCGGCGACGGCATTAATGACGCGCCTTCGCTCCATTCGGCCGATGTTGGTATTTCCGTGGACAGCGCCGTGGACGTGGCGAAATCGGCGGCGGACATGATCCTCCTGGAGCGCGACCTGAGGGTCCTCCATGCCAGCGTCCTGGAAGGACGGCGCACCTTCGGCAATATCATGAAATACATCATGATGGGCACCAGCTCAAATTTCGGCAATATGTTCAGCATGGCCGGGGCCTCGCTCTTTCTTCCCTTCCTGCCCATGTTGCCGGTGCAGATCCTGCTCAACAACCTTCTCTACGACGTTTCCGAACTACCCATCCCGCTGGACCGGGTGGATGACGATTACCTGAGCCATCCCCGGCACTGGGACATGAACTTCATCCGCAATTTCATGCTGATTATCGGCCCGGTCAGTTCGGTTTTCGACTTCCTCACCTTCTACATCATGCTGGCGGTCTTTCATGCCGGAGAGACGCTTTTCCATACCGGCTGGTTCATCGAGTCCATGGCCACGCAGGTGCTGGTCATCTTCATCATTCGCACCCGCAGGAATCCCTTCAGAAGCCGCCCCAACCCGTGGCTCATCGCCTGTTCACTGACGGTGGTGGCGGTGGCCGCGCTACTGCCGTTTACCTCCGCGGGCGCGCGTCTCGGTTTCGTGGCGCCGCCGGCTGTCTTCTTCCTCATCCTTGCCGCCCTGCTGCTTTTCTACCTGTCGGCGGTGGAAGGGATGAAACAATGGTTCTTCCGCCGCTTTGCGGGAGAGTGACGCTGAAGGGTGAATGCTTATCCCAACCTGAACAAACGGCAAAATGAGGATAAGAAATCCAGTGCGCACGCGCTGCTCCGCCAGCACAATGACGCTCGAACCCCCGCTATTTGGGTGGTGGTGATGTCGATCGCGGCATCCGAAAGCCTATGGACGCTTTTGGCGCAGACGCCTCATTTGACCGGGAAATCTGAGGAACCGCTTCCACCCGGCGCGGCCTTTCGGGACTCAGACGCCGGACTTACCGCTTGGGGTCAAAATTCACCGTTGATGGTGTGCCACCTGGATCGCACATCCGCATTGCAAGGACTTTGGTCGGGAGATTCTGCTGCTGAATGTAGAGCGGCTGTGCCCCAAAATCGGGCCCGAGTCCGGAAGCGACCCGTTTCGCCCGTCATGGAAAACCGGGCGGCGATATCCCTGCGTCATTCCGCCACAAGGAAGCGACAGGCCGAAAGCTGCCCTCTGGCTTGATGGCCGCCACGTCTCTTCCTTGGGGTTAAGCGGGACTCGTAGCCTCGCGGTTAAGTTGGGCGAGTCTGGGGGCTTTAACTATCGCGTCATTCTTCCGCTTGGGGCTAGCTAAGCTAAGCTAGAAGCCACCGAATCGACACATCTGAATAAGCCAGCGCGAAAAGCCGAAATCATCTTGATCGTTCCGTTGTTCAGGTGCGAACAATCATGCCATCTGCGAGTGAAAGCCGGTAGGCCCTGATCGCGGGAAGCAGGCCGGCGACAAAGCCTGCCTCCACAATCGCCCCCAAGACCAGCAGTTGATCCCTTGTGGGGGGATCAATAGGAATATGCAGGCCGTAGGTGCGGGTCGATAAAGGGTTGAAGCGCGATCAAAGCGCCATAAAGAAGCAGCGTTCCGAGCGCGACACCGCACAAGGTGAGCACGCCGGCCTCCGCGACGAGAAGCGAGAGGATGGTGACAGGGCGCGCGCCGACCGAGCGAAGGATCGCCATTTCGTCGGCGCTCGTTCAGCGTCGTGAGGATCATTGTCACCATGCCAAGAAGCGCGGTCAGGAAGGCCCAGGAAAAGTGGAAGGGAGGCCAACAATCAGCGCCGCGGCGATGATCGCCGCCCAACGGTCATCATCGTGACAGGATCTGTGAGCACGGCCTTCACGCAGAGTTTGAAACAAACCTCCGGCGCGAGAGGCAGATGGAAGGCATAGCCAAGGCCAAGGCCGCAGGCGTCTACGCCGAGAACAAGGGGCGACAGGCAACGCTCGATGCAGACAAGGTTCGTTTGCTGCGTGCGCAAGGCATTGGCCCGGCCGCTATCGCGAAACAGCTTAAAATGGCGCGCAGTTCGGTTTACCGCATCCTTGGCCAAGGCGAAGGCGCGGCATAGGCCAGCGACGAACCAGGGCGAGGCGCTTGACCGTTCCGTTTCTCTGAAAGCATAAAATTATGCTCTCTAATCGGCTGAAAGGTCAGCCGATGCGATAATGATTTCAACGCGCTCACTTCTGAGCGTGACGCGCGAATAAATGAATGATTTTAGGCTCCTCATCTGTGAGGCGGTACATCCCTCCAGTCTTGGAGACATCTCCCCAGCATTGGGGGCATCGATAACCAGGCGCGCGGGGCAGGCGCCGATCGGCGCGATGCTCGAGGCCGCCATCAAGCCAACGAACTTGTTCGCTGGACAATCTAACGGGCTATCTTTTTAGCCCGTATATTGGATGAACCGTGACGCGGAGCGGGCTTGCAATTTTGGGGAGAATCAGCGAACAGGCGGAGAAAGGACGTGCACATGCTGAAGAACGCGATAGCTATTCCTGCGGGCTTGGTAGCCGTCGTCTCCTTTCGTGTGTACGTGAGCGCGCGTCTTTTTTCGGTCGCGGTAGTCTCTTCCCTCCGAGGGGCGCCCTTCCTTGAACTCGTAATGCCCTTCACTGGACCAGAGGCGAAAAAGATACGGCGCAATATCGTCCGCCACCGCCGACGCACCACACTTCACGCTTCTCCCCGCAGCGTTTCAACGCGCACTCGGGCGGTTCTGAGGGTGTGACGGCTCGCCCCCATCAAGTAAACGGGGCTAGCTAGGGGTTCAGCGGCTGTGCCCAGAAAAGGCGCGCGAGTCTGCTAGCGACCCTGATCTGTCTTTTGGATGGGGAGCGGCGTGAACCCCAGGGTGGAAGGCCGCGCCAGCCACCGGCTAGAGCGCCCGGAACATCACCAGAGCATCGACATAGCCGAACGAGGGATGGCGGAAGGCGAGCGGCAGGCGGCCGACAATCTCGAATCCAAGCGATGTCCAGAGATGGATGGCAGGCTCGTTCGTGCTGATGACCAAGTTGAATTGCATGCCTCTAAAGCCGCGCGAACGAGCATAGTCCAACGAATGCTCGCACATGTGGCGCGCCACGCCTCGGCCACGGGCTTCGTAAGCGGTGATGTAGCCACAATTGGCGATATGACCGCCGCCTCCGGCTTGGTTCGGTCGAAGATAATAGGTGCCGAGGATGCGCTCGTCGTCCACGGCGACGAAGGTGGAGCGATCCGATCCCATCCAATAAGCCAAGGCCTCGTCTTTAGTCATGTCGCGGGGGAGCGCGTAGGTTTCTCCAGCCCGAAGGGTGGGTTCGATGACCGACCAAATGCCGTTCGCATCCCTTTCTGTTGCGGCTCTAATCAGCATGGATTTCCCAGCGCAAACCACAGTCAAGACAACATGAGCGCAATATTGAGGATCGCCGCGAGCCGAACGCCAGCATTTTTTACTGCTCGCGAACCGTTGCGGCTTGCGCGGCGAGATAGGCATCATCGACGGTTACAACACGCTGGGCGCCGCCCCGGTACCCCTTCTGATCATCCGCATACCAGCAGGCGACATCATCCTTCCGCACGCAATATTGGACGTCCGGCCTTGTGGCGATGGCAAAGGACTGGTTTGCCCATGACACGACACTGGTAATATTGATTTCGGGCGGTATCCGCTTTGTCCGATCAGCGCCGGTGATTTTTTCTCGATGATGCAGTTGTCCACCGATCTCATTGCAGCCATAAGCCGCGCACCCGGCAGCACGCCAGGAGAAGCTGAAAGCTACCATTTCCGATCTGTTCAGCATTGACGTCCCCGCGAATCATCAGACAAAGGCTAAACACAAGACGGGCTCGATTTGGGGGCTTAGACGGATGGTGCGCTTGGGGGTCGCGCTCCTTTGCGAGACCTGATGAGTTTTGCGGTATTCGCCGCAAGCTATGTGCCGGGCGCGGTGACATGGCGAAACCGGCGTTTCCGCATCGGTTCTGTTGGATCAGCCACACCGGAATGAAAGGCGCCAAAATGCGCTCACTCTTTTTGCAGGCTCCCTCGTTCGACGGTTTCGATGGGGGCGCCGGCGCGCGCTACCAGATGAAGCGCGAGGTGCGCTCGTTCTGGTATCCGACGTGGCTGGCCCAGCCGGCGGCGCTGGTCGAGGGTTCGAAGCTGATCGACGCGCCGCCCCATGATTTATCTTTCAAGGACATCGAAGCCGACATCAGGGGCAAGGACCTGATCGTGCTCCATACGTCAACGCCGTCCTTCAAGTCCGACGTCAGAACGGCCGAGATGATCAAGGAGGTGAACCCAACCGCCAAGATCGGGTTCATCGGCGCCAAGGTCGCCGTCGAGCCCGACAAGGCCTTCACGTCGACGAATGCGATCGACTTCGTGGCCCGCAACGAGTTCGACTTCACCATCAAGGAAATCGCCGACGGCCGCGACTGGGCGAAGGTCAAAGGCATCTCGTATCGCAACAGCGAAGGCGTCGTCATCCACAACGAGGATCGCGAGGTCCTGACGAATATGGATCTCCTTCCCTTCGTGACGCCCGTCTACAGACGCGACCTCGACCTCACCAAGTATTTCGGCGGCTATCTCAAGCATCCTTACGTCTCGTTCTATACGGGTCGCGGCTGCAAATCACGCTGCACGTTCTGCCTCTGGCCTCAGACAGTCGGCGGCCACAACTACCGCGTCCGCTCGATCGGGCATGTGATCGAAGAGGTGAAATACGTCCGCCAGGCCATGCCCGAGGTGAAGGAGATCTTTTTCGACGACGACACGCTGACCGACAATCTGCCGCGCGTCGAGGCACTCGCTAAAGAGCTTGGCAAGCTTGGCGTCGTTTGGTCTTGCAACGCCAAAGCCAATGTGCCGCGCAAGACGCTTGAGGTTTTAAAGGACAACGGGCTGCGCCTGCTGCTCGTCGGCTATGAATCGGGCAATCAGAAAATCCTGCACAACATCAAGAAAGGTTTGCTGGTTGACGTCGCCAAGCGGTTCTCAAAGGATTGCCGCGAGCTTGGCATCGTCATCCACGGCACTTTCATCCTGGGTCTGCCGGGCGAGACGCGCGAGACCATCAAGGAAACTTTGGAATTCGCTAAGGAAGTGAATCCGCACACGATCCAGGTTTCGCTCGCGGCGCCATATCCGGGCACGTTCCTCTATAAGCAAGCCAAGGAGAACGGCTGGTTCGCCGAGGATACCGACCTGCTGACCGAGGATGGCACGCAGATCGCGCCGCTCAATTACCCGCACCTTTCGCACACGGAGATTTTCGAATCCGTCGAGGACTTCTACAAGAAATTCTACTTCCGCCCGTCGAAGATCGCCTCGATCGTCGGCGAGATGATCATGTCGCCAGAAATGATGAGGCGGCGCCTGCGGGAAGGCGTCGAATTCTTCCACTTCCTGCGCGAGCGCCAAAATGTCGCTTGAACCGTCAGAGTCTCGGCAACGATCAGGTCGAGGCTTCCTGCCGCGGCGGCCCCATGAGGGTCGGCTGAAATAGAACCGCGGCGGCAGGCGTCGTGACGAGGGAGAGCGCCAACAATTTTCCCATGCTCGACGTGCCGGGGTGGATCGAGAACCACAAACTTCCGAACGCCGTCGCCGTCGTCATAGCGCTGAATATGACCAGCGAGGCGAGCAGGCTCATCTCGACCGTAATGGCCGGGACCGCGCACGCTGACACCAATTCCGTAGCAGCCAAGCCGGCAATCGCGGCATCCACCAGCACGAGATTGCCTTGCGC